>JADJOS010000005.1:300000-506938 GCA_016713675.1 Acidobacteriota bacterium | reverse complement strand
TTGAATTTCCATCTCAAATTGGTCAGCGGCAACTGCGATCGGTTTGGTCGCAGCTGTTATCTTACCGACGTTCTTTCGAAACGATTGCTTGCAGATCACGCCTCTGCCAACGGGCACGGCTGTGATGATAAGCTCCGAATCAGGTTGGCTGACGGCCATCGCGTACAGGATCGAGTACCTCGCGAGGCTGATATTCAATGACGCCGCAATGCCCATCGCGGTCGCCAGCCCAATGCGGATCCCCGTAAAACTGCCAGGTCCGGCCGATACGGCGATATTAGAGAGTTCCCGCTTTTCTATACCGTTTCGCTTGAGCATCAGGTCGATATTCCATAGCAGGTCCTCGGCACGCGAAACACCGCCTTCGCCGACCCAGGTATCAATGATCTCAGCACCATTTGCAAGCGCTATACTGCCGCCGCGAATCGCGGATTCAATCGCCAGGATCGTCGGAACGTTGTTCATGTCACCTATATTGCTCTCGTTTTGCGGTCAAGAATTTTGAGATGCCCGGCACTATTCGCTTAAAGATAGTGCCGATCTGATAATGGATGCGAGTCGGAGCGTCAAAACTTCCCTCCATATCGATCGTCGCATGGATCGGATTTGGCGGCAAACGCTTCTTGACCTGTGTCAGAAACCCACGAAGGTCGCTCGTCTGGCGATACAACGGCAGCATTCGAACGCCGCTCGACCATTCACGCTCCACTGCCTTGACCAGCCATTGCGGGATGTCCTTTGCCTCGTCGGCAAATGAAAGCTCGGTCAGATCGAGACCAAAATATTTGTGAGTCAGGCCAATGACACTGATGATCCACCTTCTTCGGATAGGGCCTGCGGAGTCAAGGCAGCGTTTCCAGTCAAAATCGGCCGGGCGGTTTTCGATGGCATAATAGAAATCCCATAACCGCTCACGAAACCAGCCGCCGTCGGTCAACCAATGCACGGCGAGTACCCGAAAATGATCCTCGGGCCGTAAAACGCGTATCGGTGAGCCATCAAGTTCGACAAGCTCCGATTTATCGAAGAGGTCCGTCCAAGACAGCGTGTCGAGATGCCGGAGTTCGCGATGGAGATCGATCGTGAGCCCTCTCCCGGTGTAGGCCCGCATAACGCGGTCAGCGGCTTCGAAATCACCGGCTGCGACTGCAAGGTCAATGTCGGACGTCGGGCGAAAAGTTCCCTTTGGATAAAAGCGGCCGGCGGCCCAACCCTTTATCAGGATCGGTTCAATACCGTGTGAACGGAACAGTGCAAAGGCCGAACCGATGCTGCTGCGTTCTATTGCCGACTGCAGAGCTTCCCATTTGGCGATTTCGTTGATCGGAGTAACGGATGCGATATCCTCGGTGAACACAAGAAGAGAGTAGCAAAGATGATCTATCTTCACTACTCTCAAGTTTACGTTACTGTTGCTATTTTATTTACGGAGCACAAACGCCGCCGGGGTTACAGTTAATCGTGCTGGGGCATGTCGGCTGAGTAGCACAGTTGCCTGGCACGGTGCATGCGCATGAACCGGCTGCCATTGCACTCTGGGGGGTCGCGAGCGACGCAATCACCGGTAGTGCCACCATCGACGCCAGTCCAATCTTCTTTAAAACTTCACGGCGGGATTGACCTGCAAAGCGTGATTCCGTTCCTGGTACCAATAGACCGTTTTCTTGAAGTTGATCGATCGCCAACCAAACAAAATCTTCGCTGACTCGTCCGCCGGCATTTGCCTCGAATTCACGAGCGATATCGGCAACTGAATTGCTGCCGTCGCATGATCTCCATACAAACGCTGCCGATCGATTTAGGCAATGGGCCTTGTTCGAGTCCATGTCATAGACAAGTACTTCGTCCGGCATTTCTTGTATGACCAGCCCATTATTGCGGGCAGTCGGGTTTTGCGGATTCTTCATCTTCTCCTCCAAAAAAAGTGATAAACACCAGTAAAGCTAAACAATTGTAACTCAGTTTTACGAATTGTCAACAAAATCGATGATCTTGCTGACACAGTTCTTAGCGCTGCCTCTCAGGCTTTCTGCAATCATCGCACGATTCGCGACCCTGTTCAATACATCCAATGTAAATTTTGAGTGAAATCTTAATGATATTGCCTGCGGCATCATTTTCATCGCGCCCACGCCGGGAGTTAGAACAATGGGATCCCAGCGCGACCGCGGACGGAACTTTGTCAATAATACTAATGATGCGGGTATTGCGTCAATACCTATCTCGCCACCCAGCGATTCCACACCGACATCCACTTTCCGGGGAGTTCCATTCTTATCGCGAATTGAAAGCTTTCTGGGAAATGGGTGAACTAAACCGTATCTATTGATCACGGCATACTCATCAGAATAGTACAAAGCACCTCGTTTTACAAACTCGGCAACGAGTGTTGTCTTACCGCTGTAACTATCGCCCGGGAAAACGAGTGCTTTCCCATTCCATCCGACGACACCGGCATGCATGAAAACGTGATCGACAGCATGCTCGGCGACAAGCAAGCGCACTCGAGTGTCGAAGTACTTGAAGTACACCCAATCGACCTCGCCGCCGCCCAGATCCTCGCCGTTTAGGTCCATACTCAGGCGGCTTTCGTCTTTTCCCAGAGTGAAGACATGATCAGCGTCACCTTTAGCTATTGGTGTCAAACGTCCGAGCAGAGTTCGCTTGACCACCGCCACGGCGGTCTCGAAAAGCGATTCGTCTTCGCAGTCGACCCGGACCTTTACGCCATATGAATTGAACGAAAAGTGATACATCTATGTCTTTGTGGCTGACCGTCTGCGAAATAGTACCGTAATCAACAATAGCGTGGATACGAAAACAACGCCGGCGAGCGGCAATAAGAGATGCGAATATCGGGGTTCGATCACAAATGCCGCGGGAACCGCAATTGATAAAGCAATAATACCGTAAAGCGTACTAACCCACTTATGTGAACGGCCGGAAATGACCAAAGTTTGATAAAGGTGCTCCCGATGAGCTGTCCAAACTCTTTCGCCGCGTAACATGCGCCTGAATAGAGTTAACGCCGAATCGAAAACAAACGGCCACACAAAGAGTAATGCAAGGAAAGGAAGGATGTTTGAATTGGCATTTTCCGACTGGCGAAACATAAAAGGCATCGATCCGAACGTAAAACCTAAAAACGCACTTCCGGCGTCACCCATAAAGATCTTTGCCGGTTGCCAGTTGTGAAACAGAAAGCCAACACTTGCGAAAATGATGACTCCACCTATAATTACCGCACCCGGCAGGCCGATCAAGAGCCCGAGGATCAACCAGCCGAGTCCCGCAGCAGCGGCCTGTACGCCGGCAATGCCGTCGATGCCGTCCATGAAATTATAGGCATTGACAAGGTAGATGATCCACAAAATAGAGATCACTATTCCGACTTTGCCTAGGTAGATAGGGGCTTCGATAAGCGGTATCGAAGCAGAGTCAAAAGTGCCAACGTCAACGATGACGAATGCGGCCGCCACCAGATGTACAAGCAGTCGCCACCCGAACGAAAGCGAATAAATGTCATCCAACCAGCTTATGGCCACGATCAGGACAGCACCTGTGATGAAACCGATCGAAACACTGTAATCCAGGAACCACGAACCGGACATGTAGGAGATGAGTACAACGGCAGCGATCACGAGGCCTCCGCCGCGTGGAGTCGGCGTTTCATGTGAACTGCGTTCGTTCGGGTGGTCGAGAAAGCCCCTACTCAATGTCCATTGGCGAAACCATTCGACGCCAAAATATGTGGCGACGAAAGCAACTGCAAAAATGATGTATTCGACTTTGGACAAATTAATTAGAACTTTAGCGCTTCGATGTATTTACGCGATGCGGTCTCGAGCGAGTATTTGCTGATCGCGGACGCCCGAGATCGTTCACCGTACTCGGCAAGCTGTCCTCGCTTTTCGTATATTTCGGCGATCACCGACACCAGTTTGTCGGCATTGCCCGGCGGCACATGCCAACCAATTTGATCTTCTTCGATAACCATCGCGAGTTCGCTATCGTCTTCGGTCAGTGCAAGGATCGGCTTCCCGGCTGCCAAGATGTTATATGTCCTGCTCGGCATCGAAACGCCCCGCATTTTAGTGACGAGCGAGACAAGAGCAACATCGCACGCATTTAAAAATATTATTTGCTCCGAACGCGGCTTTGGCGCAAGCAGTGAAATATTTGCAAGTCCCAACTCATTGACGCTTTTTCGCAGGGCCATTTCCTTTACACCTGCGCCGAGGAAGATAAAGTGAATCGTTGCATCGCCTTTAAGTCGGTTGGCACATTCGACGACGGTTTCGATATCGTTCGGGTAGCCCATGTTTCCAGCGTATAAAAACACGAATTTGTCTTCGAGGCCAAGTTCCTTCAACAGAGTGTTCTCTGATCGCGGTCTGGGCTCGACCGTCTCCAGCTCGGCCCAGTTTTGAATTACAGCAATTGGTATGTCCAGTCCCTTGGTCTTTTGTTTTATAAGGACTTCCATATCGCGGCCGACGACAATTATCTTTGAGGCGTGTTTATAAAGCCAGCGGTTACAATAAGTTAGCATCGAAGCGAATGCTCCGTTTTCTTTTGACTTCCCTGCCGCAAACAGAATTTCAGGGTAATTGTCGTGAATGAGAAGAACATATTGTGCTCCCCGCAGTAATGCCGCGATCGCTGTGACAAACGGCAGCGTCGGCGGTGTCGTAACGACCAAAATGCGGTCCTTTTGGCGGAAATTCAATAATCCCTTGAAAAATATACCAATTCCTAGCGTCACCATGTTGACCAGCTTATAGATGATGACGTTCTTATTGAGCGTAGTTCCCGCGGCACGGAATATTTCGACACCTTTCCGGGTCTCATGTTTTGGTGCACGAATGCCTCGGGCCGAATAGTTCGGCTGGCCGCATATAACTCTCACGTTGAACAAAGAGGTCATATCCTCGGCTGTTCGCGTGAGATAATAGCCGGTCGAGGTTTCCTCCGGATAATACAGCTCGGTAACGACCCATAGCGTCTGCCTATCTACTGCGTTATCAGTCATGTAACCTTACTTACCTCAAGTAACACATTACTGCGAGTGGTGATTTCTGAGGCTAAGATAGCCCAGCATGATCTTGCTGACGACCTGTGCGACGTTTTCGGCCAAATACTCCTTTGGCGGTGTCCAGGAAGCCGGTTGGGCAATGGCAAGTTCGACAGCACGAATGATCGCGTCAGGTTCGGCACCGGCTAGTATGTTGCTGCCGCATTCGATCGTTTCCGGACGTTCGGTAACATCACGGAGCGTAACATTGGGAATGCCGAAGATCGCACATTCCTCCTGAACCGTGCCGCTGTCAGTAAGAACCGCAAGCGAGTTCTTCTCAAGTTTTACAAAGTCGAAGAAACCAAAGGCATCCAAAAGCCGTACTTTTGCGGAGGCAGGTGCGATACCGAACTGGTTGATCTTTTCGCGGGTACGCGGATGGACGCTGACGAGAATTTCTTTACCGAATTTCACCGAAATGTCGGAGAAAGCCTTGAATATCTTGACCAAACGTTCCGGAATGTCGACGTTTTCAGCGCGATGGAGCGTTACGAGAAAATACTCGAACGGACGCACGTTGAGCTGTTTGACGATGTCACTTTCTTCTATCTTCGGTGAGAAAAAGTCCAGGACCTCTTTGATCGGATTGCCGGTAATGAAAATACGGTCTCGTTCGATACCCTCTCGGACAAGATTTTCTTTGCTGCGTTCGGTGTATGGCAGAAGGATCGTACTCGAATGATCGATGATGCGGCGGTTAACTTCCTCGGGGACGCGGTCGTCATAACAGCGGTTGCCGGCCTCCATGTGATAGACGGGAATATTGCGGCGTGCCGCAGTGATAGCCGAAAGTGCGCTGTTCGTGTCACCTAAGATCAAGATGCGGTCGGGCTTGTGTTCGGCAATGGCTGCATCACATTTGGCAACGATCTGGCCTATCTGATCGGAAAATGATGAGCTGCGGATGCCGAGATGGACGTCGGGCGTGCGGATGTCAAGGTCGCGAATGAAAATATCGCTTAAGGACTCGTGATAATTTTGGCCGGTATGAACGGTTATATGTTCACAGTGCTGATCAAGCACCTTCATCACAAGGCTGAGCCTGATGATCTCGGGCCGAGTCCCGAAAATGGTCATTATTTTCATAGAAAAGATCCGCTTGCCGCGACGCGGCTCAAAATGCTCAAAAGTGCGTTACTTTCCGGACATGAAACGCTCGATCTCGATACTAGCTCCGCCCAATAGGGCCTTTAGTTCGGCAATCGATATGTTGTTGTCTTTGGATGAATACTCGCTGGTTAGCACTGTCGTTTCTTCGTCCGAATCTCTCAGCTCCGGCAGAACGGGCAGGATCACGTAATAGCCGTTCGCCTCGATCGTGCGGAAACACTCTTCTTCGCTAACCATGATCTCGTGGATCTTTTCGCCGGGGCGGATCCCGGTGAATACGATCGGCACATCGCGGTCGCCCATCAGAGCTTTGGCAACGTCAGTAATATTGGCGGCAGGGACTTTTGGAACGAACGTGCAGCCCCGACGTCTAGCCCGGATCGCTTCGAAAACCGTATCAACCGCACGGTCGAGACTCAGCAAAAAACGCGTCATTTCGGGTAAAGTGATCGTTAACGTTTGGCCTTTTCCGATCTGCTCGACAAACAGCGGAACGATAGAACCTCGAGAAGCAATGACGTTGCCGTAGCGGACGCAGTTGAATGCGGCATTGCGAGAATCGCGATTGGCCTCGATCAGGATTCGTTCCTGCAGGGCCTTGGTCATGCCCATGACGTTGATCGGTTTGCATGCTTTGTCAGTCGAGATACCGATGACAGTTTCTACCGGTAGATCGTTCTCGCGAATTGCCCGGGCAACGTTCTGAGCACCGCCGATATTAGTCTGAACCGCCTCGAAGGGGAAATACTCGCATGACGGCACCTGCTTCAGTGCGGCAGCATGAAAGACCACGTCTGCCTCGCGCATCGCGGTAAGCAATGCCGCGTAATCGCGAACGTCGCCGATGCGGAATTTGAGCAGATCGTGCGAGTTTTCATAGATCACATCGTCGGTCGCCGTCTCGCGGTTGAGAAAGTCGAGCCGCATGTAGTGCTGTTTCGCCTCGTCACGCGAGAATACGGTGATGGAGGCAGGTTTGCCCATTTCCCCAGAAAGCAGGCGCCTGACGAGCGTCTGCCCTAGCGAGCCCGTGCCGCCGGTGACTAGAATGCGTTTTCCTTCGAGTTCCATTATTTATTTCTAAAACTGTCGTATGGTGTCGGGTCTGCCGCCATCAAGCGGATCATTTCTTTCCATGACTGAGGCTCGAAACCCGTTAATGCAGCAAACCGGCTGCCATCTAGACTGCGGTCGATCCTGAAATCTTCGTCCCTTTCGAGCGTGACACCCGCATCGTAGTACTTATTCACTAAAGTGAGCAGATCGAATTTATTAATTGGTTCGGCCGCTATGTGATACAAACCGCTGAGCTCTTGGTGATCGTTGATCAAACTAGCAATTATATCGGCAAAGACGATAGTTGGAAAGCCGGAATATATCGCATTTGTAAATCCTTTTACCGATTTGCCTCGGTTCGCCAGGAACCATTCGATCAGGCTATGCGAGGAGTCTAGTTCCCTGCCGATTATCGAGGAACGAATGGTCAGGCAATTTGGGCCAGTGACCTCACCAAGATTTTTGCTTTTGCCGTAAAGATCCGTTGCGTTTGGCACGTTGCTTTCGTTGTAGAACCCCTTGATGCCGTCGAAAACGCAGTCAGTGCTGATCGTGAACAGTCGAAAGCCGTATTTCTCTGATAGCTCGGCGAGACGATGCGGAAAGATCGAATTGATCTCAAGGGTCGTGATGACGTCTTTCGCCGATGGAACTTGTTTGATAATACCGACGGAATTGATGACGACATCCGGCTGTGCAGTTTGGACTGCGGCCTCGATCGATGCGATGTCTTGGGCACTCACGTTTTCGATCATCTTTGTTTGATCGAAAATGCCGTATTTTTCAATAGTCTCAAAACCACCTCGGATCGTACCGAAAACGTCAAATTGTCGTCCAAGCTCCTGAACAAGCTTGTGGCCGAGCATTCCGTTACCACCAAATACTAGAACAGTTTTCATATTACAAAGGCTGTAAGGCCCGAACGCAGGCTTCGTAAACATCATCGACCCCGGTCAAGTCGAGGCACTTGTAAGCGTTGAAACAGTCAGGAGAGTAACAACCTTCACATTCGACCGTGTGCCGAAACACGGTATGGCCGCTCCCATATGGGGCCCACCGGCCTCTCCAGTCTATCGATGCAAAAACTGCCACGCATTTCGTGTCGACTGCGGCCGCAAGGTGCATCGTCCCTGTGTCGTTGCCGACATACAATTCGCATTCACGAAGCAACGCTGCAGATTCGCGAACGGTCAATTTGCCCGCTGCGTTCACTCCACTTTTCCATTTTCCGATCAAGCGGTCAGCTTTGTCGCTGTCTTCTTGCCCTCCGAAGATGATTGGATATATTCCATGCGGTGATATCATTCGGCCTATGACAGCTTCGAATCGGTCTTCCGGCCATACCTTTGACGCCCATTTGCTTCCCGGTGCAACGGCAACTAACCGGCGATCACCGTACGAGCCGCCTGCGGCGTTCAAAAACCAGTTGTTGGCGGCACTAATTTCCGCGTCGCTGAGCATTAGATTCGGAGCGAGAGCGTTTACGTCGATCTTGATTCCGTCAAAAGTCAAACACCTCAATAAATGCTCCGACTCAGATTCTACGACTGGCGTGGGTCTCGGTATCGGCTGTTTCAACCCCGTCTTCCTCAAATAATTCACGCCTATCGACCTACGTATTCCGGCAAATCGAAAGAAGCGAAGGTCTCGATCGATCTGTTCGATCGTCCTCATCCGGGGCATTAGATATACAACTGAATCAAATTGTGACCGTCTCAAACCGATTGCCAGTCTCACCAAGCTCGAAAGCGCGGCGGCCTTACCAAGATTTGTCGGATATGTTAACCATTCGTCGATCAAACCGTCGGGCGGGAGCACCTTCTCCGCCGAAACATAGTGCGGATTCTTAACATCGGCATTTGAAAGCAGCCCGATATGAGCATTCGGAAATGCACTACGCACTGCCCACAGAGCAGGCAGTGACACAAGCGTATCTCCTAAATGGCCGATCCGAAAAATTAAGAGTTTCTTTAGATCCAATGCTATTGTCCCAGCGACTCTAATGACTCCACTGCATTAGTCAGTTCCGTCAGCCCGATCGAGCTGGTACCAACTTCTTCGACAACGAGGCCGGCGGCAATGTTTGCGAGACGAGACGCATCTTCAAGCGTCAACCCGCTTGCAATGGCGGTCGCGAGCGTAGCAATGACGGTATCGCCGGCTCCGGTAACGTCATAGACAGTTCTAGCAGTGGCCGCGAAATGTTGGCTATCTTTTGACTTTTGAAGAAGTGTCATACCTTCGCCCCCGCGAGTAATCAAAAGAGCGTCGAGTGCAAGTTCACGAAGTAACGTTTCGCCGGATCTTTCAATAAGATCGGCAGTTTCCGGCTCTAGTCCACAAGCATTTGCAGCCTCATGCTTGTTTGGCGTTAGAAGGGTAGCTCCGCGGTATTTCGAGTAATCCTTACCTTTAGGATCGACCAATATCGGCTTACCGCTAACCTTGGCAAAAGATATGAGATCCTCAGTCAAACGAATCGTCAAAAAACCCTTTGCATAATCCGAGATCAAGACGACGTCAACGTCTTCGATAATCGGCTTTATTCGCTCGAGCAGATCGTTGGCCGTTTTGGGTTCGATATCTTCCGTAGTTTCCTGGTCTAGACGAACAACCTGCTGATCGTGCGCCACGATCCTGGTCTTGACCGTGGTATTTCGATCTTCCAGCGAATAAAATCGGCAGTCGATCAGCGGTTCTTCATTTACCAGATTTCGCAAGATCTCGGCATCGGTGTCTTTACCGGTGATCCCTACAAGGTATGCCGTGGCCCCAAGGCCGGCGATATTCGCTGCTACATTCGCCGCCCCGCCGGCAGCAATAGTAGTACGCAAGAGCTTTACTACTGGTACAGGAGCCTCGGGTGAAATGCGGGTGACATTTCCCCACCAATAACGGTCGAGCATGACATCACCGATAACGGCGATCTTGAGGTCTGAAAATGTTTTTGGCAGTTTCATCAAAGTGAAATCCTTAATTAGATCCCGTTCAAGGCGATGACGCCGGTAGATCTAGGTCGACTCGAAGGTCTTAGGGCAGGATCATCCGATCTCCTCTATCCGCCGATCGATCATTTCGCACCAGATATGGGCGATCGTAATGTGAGCTTCTTGAATACGTGCTGTCCGGTCAGATGGAATGAGTATGCAGCTGTCGCAGAGAGATGCGAGCTTTTTGCCTTTGGCTCCTGTCATCCCGATAACAGTGCAGCCCTTACGTCTGGCTTCCATGACAGCGGCAATGACGTTAGGAGAATTCCCGCTTGTGCTGATCGCAATCAAGCAATCGCCCTCGTGAGCCAGTGCTTCTACCTGTCTGGCAAAGATACGTTCGAAGGAATAGTCGTTCGCAAGTGCCGTTAATGCAGATGTATCGGTTGTCAGAGCAATAGCCGGAAGAGCCCGTCGCTCAGTTTCATATCGTCCGACAAATTCAGCCGCGATATGCTGGGCATCTGCCGCACTGCCGCCATTTCCGCAAATAAGCACCTTTTTCCCGGCGAGGACGGCATCAATGATCAGGTTCGCGCATTCTTCGATGCCCTCAGTGCTTGTTGCAACTAATGCTTCAAAGACTTTGAGATGCTGATTCAGAGATCGTTCAACGATCGAATCGCCATCTTCTTGTGTTTCGAATGTTCTGATTTCCACTTTTTCTACAATTCCGCTGGTCGAAAATCCGTCGACGAGCGGAAGAGAGTAAACACGTCCGCCGTGGGCCTTCACAAAATCGGCTCCGATTATTTCGTCTTCTTTCCAATCGCCGCCCTTAACTAAGACCTCAGGTTTCAACTGCTTTATGAGATTTTCAGGAGTCAATTCATCAAATATCAGCACTTCGTCAACTGACGACAGCCCCAAAAGTACTGCCTTGCGCGATTCCTGATCCTGCAGCGGCCTGCCAGGGCCCTTTATTGCCGAGATAGACCTGTCACTGTTGATCCCGACGATCAATTTGGTCCCGAGTGACTTCGCCCTCCGCAAGAGATCTATGTGACCCGGATGAAGAATATCAAAACAACCATTAGTGAATACTATCATCCCAAACTAGCCCCATTATCAGCGTTTTTTTGATAAGGCGTTTTGCCACCCTCTGCCAACTCCTGGTTTGCCAAGAAATGGACATAATGGAGATCATCTACCTTATTTTCGCCATCGATCTCGATGAATCCCGCGGCATTCAGTTTATCTAAAACCAATTTTCGAGGTCTTTCTGCCGAATGATGGATCTCGATAAGCAAGTATTTGCATCGGCTGATCGATTTCGCAGTTTCGCTTTCAAATACTTCATACTCAGCTCCCTCAATGTCGATCTTACAGAGATCGACAATCTGTTCGCCAAAGACCTCGCAATAGACATCATCAAATGTCTTACCCGGAATTACGATCTGGTCCGTATCACCTTTGTCGGCGGATCGGTAGATATTGTCACCGGCAGATCCCGCACCGAGTTTTACTCGAAGCTCCCGATTCTCTCCGCATATTCCGAGATTAAACGCTCGAAACCGGCCATTTAAATTTAGACCTAAATTGAACTGAAGCCGAACAAACGTGTTCGGATTGAGTTCGACGCAAACAAGCTGACCTATGCTAATATTCTCTGCCTTAAGCAACAACGGAAAGCCGCCATTGTTTGAGCCGATATCAAGGACCTTGATATCGTCTGTGAGATCCATTTTTTCGATGTATTTGCGATACATCGGCGAGGTCAGCAATTCTCTCGCTCCATTTGCATCGCCCGATCGATGGTCGGACAAGAATTCTACGTCGCGCAATCGATAAATATGTCCACTCTGGGACGGAAACAAGATTCGAGACAAAATGAGATAGATCCGATTATCAAAGTGCCACATTTCCCGAAGGCCGCGTAGTTTGTTATTCATCATCTTCGTAGAACCGGAAATGTTGCGACTGCGGTCATTCAAACCCCACTTAACTACTCTTTATCCTTGTTCGGACTATGAGGTTGACCAGTAATAAACTTACCACAAGCACAACACCAGTTCGAACGATCGACGGGAATATAGTGGCGTAAAATGACTCATAACTCACAAGCGTCAATAATGGGAAATATGCTACTTTCTTCCACATTGTCGGATTAGGCGTTTCGATCAGAAGAGCATAGATTAGCCGCAAATATATCCCAAGCAAGAGCATTCCGATCGGTACGCCGATCGGTCCAAAATTGCGCAAAAGGTCAGCGAAAGGCGAGATCGCAAATGAATTGTCACCATAACTGAAATATAATGCGCTATATGCGCGGGCATCGGATGTCGGAGGCTTTTCGTTCCAAATAAAACGCGGAACGAACGACGTCAGCGTGTCGTTGATGATGTTGTTTTCAATGTTATAACTTGCCTCGTAAGGTGCGAGACGTTCGTAGTTCGCGACCACAACCGCGACGGAGCTGAGATTCTCAATGCGATCTGCAAAAGCTTGAGCACTATTCTGCAACAGAATGGCCGGGTCTTCGTTCGAAAGGTAGTCGATCGTCGCTCCCACCTGCCCGACATAATCGCCGGCTTCAATTCTACTTTCGGAGCCCTTAATGTTTCGAAATGCCGTGCCGTAAATGATTCCGATGAATACCGCCACGAGTACTAGCGTTCCAAATATTGCGGAGGTCTGCCAGCGAAGTTTGCGGCCTGAATAACGAAAGGCCATTGCGATCGGAATAATACTGGTCAACAAACCACCGCGACTACCCAACAAGGCCACACGAAATGGGATCAGGGCTATCATTAAGAACAAGACAATATAATAAGCACCGGTCTTTTCCTTGACGCCGAATATGGCGAGCCAAAGCAAAATAGTGCCTTCCGCCAATAAAACGAGAAGAAAATACAAAACGGCATCGTAGGTGCCTACCTCGATCGTCCGTTGAAAGCCCATGATGCCCTGAAGGAAACCGGCCAGATTGATCGCCAATCCACAAATGATAAGAGCCACACCCGCGGTCCAGACCCGCTCCGGTTTCCATTCCCAATCGGGCATTCGCGGTTCGAGCCGGCCTGCAAAATAACGCCCTAACGGAAGTGAATACCCAATGGTCAATCCGATAAATCCTATGGATATGAAGGTCAACGTAAGTGGGAAATTGTACTTTGGGTCGTCAATGAACACCATGAAATATGGATTGACGAGGTTGAATGAAACGATCACACCTCCGATCACAAATGCCGGAAATATATAACTCCATGCGGCGTAGACCAATGGATGAAATGGATCGAACTTTCTCTTGTAGATGAGGTATGCTGTCGGGGAGAGTACGACAACACCGGCTAATACGGCCCAAGGCAATAGGTAGTAATCACTTAGAGTGCCCGAAAAACCTCCTTCCAGCCAGACAAAACCAAATAGGGCCAGGAACGCAAAGGCCCACAAGATTATGCCTGTCAGCATAAAGCCCTTTCCCTTAATCGGTTGAGAGGGAAAATTGTTAAGGTTTTGAAGTGCCATTGTCCGAGATTCAGCTGTGTTTCAAACTTCTAATAGTATCGCGGTGGCTACATTTTTGTCTATCAAGGGCAAGTCTGCTAACCTTTTCTACAAAATCGAATTACGGTTGTCAAACCGATACTCGACTCCGATCCTAAATGAAACCAACATTTGTACACCGACTTTTCAGATCTTATATATTCAACACGCCGATCAATAAGGGCAAATATCGCTTGTCTGACCTTGCTCTTCGAATCTCACCTTGTGGAGCCGGGCGGCTGTTGGTCGAAACTCGAGACGGAAGAAATCTAACAATAAACACTGAAAATGCTTCGTATCGATTCATATACTTTACGGGACAGTATGAACAGGCGATAACGGAGATATTTTCGGCAATCGTTTGTCCGGAAGATGTCTGTCTCGACATCGGGGCAAACATCGGCTGGTACACGACCTTGTTTCAAAAATTGGTTGGGGAAAGTGGTGAAGTTCATGCCTTCGAGCCGGTTCCGCAGATGTTCGAGGACTTGAAAAAGAACGTAGAAATGAACGAGCCTCCGAAAAATGTAATTTTGAATAACTTAGCCCTCGGCGACGTTGAAAAAGAGATCGAAATGCATATTTTCGATGGCCTTCCGGACGGTCATGCGTCAATGGCCACATTCGGCGGAAGGGGTTATGTGTCGGTCCCCGCGAAAATGATCACGCTCAACTCTTACCTTGAGAATAATAATATTGATAACGTTCGATTTGTGAAAATGGACGTCGAAGGAGCTGAATTAATGATGCTCAAGGGTGCTTCGAGATTGTTTGAGCAAGAGAAGTTGCCGGTTATGGAGATCGAAATGGCGCTCGCTACTACGAGTGGTTTCAATTACTTACCAAATGATCTGATCGAGTATATTCGCGGACACGGATCATATGACTTCTTCGAGATCGATGAAAGTCGGTTCACGCTCCGCAAGATTGACGGATTTCAATCGGACGATATCGGGGCCAACGTATTATGCCTTCCACGCGATTTTGATTCAGGGCGACTAGCTAAGTGGTTTATTTAGCCAATTTGCAGACTGCGATGACGCCGTCGCTAAGCTGGGGCGAGATATTTACGGCGAGATCATTGATCAAATTCAGATACCACGGATTGAAAGGTCGGTGTTCGGGTCCGATATCGTAAAAGCAGAATTGTTCTACCGTGAATCCTGCCCGCTCGACAAGTAGTTTGAGTGTTCTGTATGAGTAATACGCAACATGGTCGAGATGAACCGGTTCGTTCTCACCTCCTTTCCCGCGAAGACCATAAGTTGCAAAACGCATTGCGCAGTACGCGTTGATCGTTGTGATCACGAGTGAAGTATCGGGCGACATGAATCGCTTTATACCCTCTAAAAACAGGCCCGGATTGTTCAGGTGTTCGATCATTTCTCCGGCAATGATCACGTCAAATGTCTCATCGACCTCGACTTCTTCAAGCCTTTCGAGGTCAGCGCGAAAGAGTTTTGTCCCGCCCGCTGCAACTAAGGTGTCGATGCCGGCCTGATCGAAATCAAATCCGTATAATTCCCCGGCCGTTTTCGCGAGTGCGAAATGAAGCAGCATATCGTTTTCGATCGCCTCGGTCGTGTACGGCCAGTTCGTGCATCCAAGGTGCAATACCTTTTGGCCGGCAACCGCTGATTTAATAAAGTCAACACGGTGAACAAGTTGCATAACAAATATTGAACTAACGCCTTAAAAGTGACCGGAATAAAACTCTTTCATCCTCGGTCACGAATTTTAGCAGCCAGAGTATCAAAATATAAACGGCTCCACCACTGAAACCGGAAACAAAGAGCGTTAGCCAACCCGCGGGTAGATTACTTGTAATCAGGTACTCAGTCACTGCCCCCGCGATCGACGCGATTCCCAGGCATACAAAGATTCGAGTCCAAAATGCGACCTGAACTCGCTTGAAGAATAATCGCTCGACCAAGAATATCGATAAAAAGATCGTTCCGAATCCAGCAAGTCTCGATATTCCGACACCGATGTTGCCGTAGTCGCCCGTCAATAAGAACATAAGCGAGATGCTGATGATCAAACAAACACTAATGATCGCGAAATTATAATGCGGGAATCCAAGTCCTTCCGTCATCTGCCAGGAAACCGTCATTATTGCCAACATCCCAAACGTAATAATATGGAATATCAATAAACTCGACGAGTTTTCGACGAAGGCATCGCCGATCCAAAGGTGCAAAAATAATTTCTCATTCACTATGACACTCATTATTATAAAAATGACGATCATCGTGATCACTTTTGTTGCTTTTAGGTAGAGTTTAAGTAACTTTTCGCGGTCTTCGTTGAGTTCGCTCGCAAGTGGAAAAATGACTTGCACCAAGCTCGAAACAAATCCGTGAAGATACATTCCTAAGGTCATCGGTACAACATAGTAGGTCAGACTCTCGCTTCCTAAGCGATTTGTGATCCAGCCTCGCTCAAACAAGAGCAATACGTTCGCGACGATCTGATACCCTACTATTCCCGCGCTATATCCGGTAACGAGGCGAATGGTTGTCCGGCTGATATTCAGCTTGAGTTTGAATTCAGGCAAATAGTGTTTTGAGACAACCGCAAAAATGATGCCGAAGACGACCAACGTCATCAGATTCCAGAGCAGAAGCGGAATTAGCCCGAAACCTAGCAACGCGAGCGCGAGATTTCCGCCGATCGAGATGAATCCGCTGGCCGTATAGATCCTTGAGTAGACATCGAACCGGTGAATCCCTTGCAGCATGGAACTGAATAACTGGTTCAACATCGAGACAAAGATCACCGCGGACGCGATATACATCGCAAGGATCGTTTTGTCCTGTGACGCCGGATCGATACGAAAAACCTCCCGAACAAGCCATGGAGAAAGCAGTACTATCGCGGCCACGCCGGCCAGGCCGATCACGCAATTGAGGACGATACTTGTTGAGATCACATCAGTGATCTTGTAAGCACTGGGTGTGTTCCGGTATTCTGCAACGTACTTTGTGATCGCCCTGCCGAAGCTGAATGTGAACGAATAGCCAATGAAACCCAAGACTAGAGCATAGATTCCGTAGTCATTGTTACCGAGTGAACGGACGATGATCGGTGTTGCGATGAAGCTAAGCGACAGCGGCAGAATCCACGTTAGCGAACCGTAAAAGACATTACGGATCACACTTTTGCCGGATTGTGATTGGCGCGGTTCGTTCATTCGCAGTTTAACGACCGCATGTATGATTCAATGACGATGTCCGCAACTCGGCGTTCATCAAAATTATTGAGGGCGAATTCTTGACCATTGCCGGCAAGCCGAACACGCGTTGCAACGTCGTACTTTAACTTCAATACCGATTCGGCGAGGGCGGAGCTTGAACCTGCTTCGATCAATATTCCGGTTTTGTCGTCAATGACCGCCTCTGGGATCGCATTTATATTGGTCGAAATACACGGCAAACCAAGAGCCATTGCTTCAAGCAGTGATATCGGCAGGCCTTCTACATAACTTACAAGTGCGAATGCATCCGCAACACGAAAAAAGCTGAGAACATCGTGACGATTGTCGCCTACGGTACCCGATAATATTAGCTTGAATGTATCGCCGAGACCGTATTCAGCAATCCTGATCTGGTCGCTATCGTCCGGCATTTTTGGTGTTAACCACGCGAATGTGACTTCATCATGGGTTTCGGCGATCTTCTTTGCGGCTCCGAGAAATATCCAACGACCTTTTCGGTCAATGAATTGACCAACGCAGAGGACAAGGAACTTATTTGGGTCGAGGCCATATTTTCGGCGCATTTCGGCTACGTCGACCTCGATATTTGAGACTTCGGCGATCTCTTCAGGGTTTACAGCGGTATAGGTAACCTCCATGTTATCAAAGAACGTGTCGGAAACCCATCCTTTCAACCGATCCTTTGTGTCCTGATTTGACGGAAACATATGGAAGCCCGGCAGACGCGAAACGAACTGCATACGCATTTTCCAGATCATTTCACGCCACGCTGATGCACGCGGCATGATATTGTGCATCGTAACAAATATATTTGCACCACGTGCTGCCAAGGCGGTGAAGAGTATCCACGACTGCCACGGAGCTGCCTCGATATGCAAAATGCTCGAACGAAGGTCGTAACGCATCAAATAACGAAAACTTGTCCATTCGGCATGTATTCGCCTCCATTGACGCAGGATCTTGGCGCGTATCGTAGGCGCAGGTGAAATGTCTAGACATGCATCAGTGAATTCGTACGAAATACTAAGCTTATCAAGGTAACTGAGGATATCCGGAAGGGATCGACTGGGCAGGATCACCTTGATATCGAACAGTTCGCGAGCCCGTTTCATTATGGCAAGTAAATATATCTGGGCCCCTCCCCATTCAACATAATTCCAGAGGAAGATCAATTTGGGCTTTGTCTTAATCATCGATAACGGCCGACGCGAACGTTTCGGAAAGTGGCCTTTCGTCCTGATCCAGAGCCCACGTTCCTTCAATGTTTCTGCCCAAAGCGAGACGGACAAAAAAGACTGGTAAAGCAAGAAGCCCAAGTATGGGGTGTCGTGAGCTTCCCAGATTCATGTAAAATCGACGGCGCAAGCTGTAAGGCCCGGTCGGATCGTACAAAAGCTGCCGTAGTTTTTCGGAGGTTGTTAAGTTTCGAAAGCCTGAAACCGGATCGTTCGGTTTGCAGAATACGCGGGCCCTCGGCTCGATCAATAGCTGCCAGCCATGACGGAGCATTCGCGGCGTGTATTCTGCGTCGCCGTATTGAACAAGCCTCTTCTCATCCATGAGGCCGACTTCGCGAATCGCGGCTGCCGGATAGAGAACACAATTTCCAACGATCAATTCGACACGCCAAGGTTTTGTGGGAACGGTCCACACCGTTTGCTTATACCAGTGCCGGAAGCCGCCGCCTAACAGTTCAAATCTCGGCGACACCTGAAATAGCTTATGCGGCGTTTCCCAATTAAGTAGCAATGAACCTACGACGCTCCGAGGATGGCGTTCCGCACAATCAACCAGGCTGACAATGCACTTTGAATCGAATATCTGGTCGTTATTTGCGGCGAGGATATAATCCGGTTCGTGTTTTAAAGCAGCGGCTAATCCGCGGTTCGTCCCGGCCGTGTACCACAGACTGCCGTCGCCAGTGACTATTTCAACCTCGGGGAATTCTTTGCGGATAGCGTCAGCAGTGCCGTCGGTCGAGCCATCATCAACAACAATTACGTGCAAGCTCAAACCTTCGCGTACTGAACGAGCGATGCTCCGCAGACAATGCAGTGTCTCGGCGCTCCGATTGTGTACCGGCATTACGATCTCAATTTTGAGCATTACTTAAATATCGGCCCGACCGTTTCGGATCGCATCACAATCGGCATCGGCCATTATTCGAACGAGTTCCTGAAAATGTGTTTTCGATCGCCAGCCAAGTACTCGTTCTGCTTTCGACGAGTCGCCGATCAGGAGGTCGACCTCGGTCGGACGGAGATATGAACCGCTCAATTCTACAAGAATGTCGTTCACGCGAACGTGAGCTTTTTCTGTTCCGGACTGGACCTCTAATATCGACGAGTCGATCGTTCGAACAACTCCCTTTTCATCGGAACCACTTCCCGTCCAGGCGATCTCGATGCCGACGTTCGCAAAGGCCGTTTCAACAAACTCACGGACCGTATGCGTCTCGCCTGTGGCAAGAACGAAGTCTTCGGCCACGGAGTGCTGCATTATCCTCCACATTCCTTCACAATATTCAGGAGCGAATCCCCAATCGCGCTTTGCATCGAGATTGCCTAGATACAGTTTGTTCGACTGCCCGGCGATGATCTTTGCAATCTCACGCGTGATCTTTTTGGTGACGAATGTATTCCCCCGGCGTGGCGATTCGTGATTGAAGAGAATGCCGTTGCTGGCAAAAACATTGTATGCCTCTCGATAATTGACGATGGTCCAATATGCAAAAAGCTTTGCGATACCGTACGGGGACCGAGGATAGAAAGGTGTTGACTCGGTCTGCGGCACCTCCTGAACCTTTCCAAAGAGTTCAGATGTTGAAGCCTGGTAAAATTTGGTTTGTCGCAAACCTGTCTCCCGAATTGCGTCCAAAAACCTTAAGGTTCCGAGAGCGTCAACTTGTGCAGTATAGTCCGGGATGTCGAAGGAAACCTTTACGTGGCTCTGTGCAGCAAGATTGTATATCTCGTCCGGAACGACCTTTTCAAGTAAACGGTTCAGGCTGCTCGGATCGATTAGGTCGCCATAATGAAGAAAGAGCCGTTTATTCAATATTTCCGGGTCGCGGTAGAGATGATCGATCCGACCAGTATTAAACGAGCTGGATTTACGAATGATCCCATGCACCTCGTATCCCTTGTCCAACAAGATCTCGGTCAAATAACTACCGTCTTGGCCGGTAATTCCAGTGATAAGTGCCTTTTTCATCTATTTTGCAAACGGTATGGATATCTCGCTTCTCTGTGTCGACAAATACCAGTCATAAGTCAGCCGCAATCCTTCCTCAAGTCCAGTCTTGTGTTTCCAACCCATGTTATTTAGCCTCGAGACGTCCAATAATTTTCGGGGTGTACCGTCCGGCTCTTCCTTATCGAAACGAATATTCCCTGAAAAGCAGACCGTCTTCTTTACTAATTCCGCAAGCTCAGCGATCGTGATATCGAAACCACTGCCAATGTTCAAATGCGATATGTTCTGCCCATGAATCTTGCTAGCATCCGTGTTTTCCATAAGAAAAACCACCGCATCAGCCAGGTCATCCACGAACAAGAACTCGCGTCTTGGAGTGCCGCTACCCCAAACCTCCACTTTATCGGCGTCTTTCATTTTGGCATCGTGAAACTTTCGGATCAACGCAGGTATGACGTGTGATCCATTTAGGTCAAAGTTGTCGTTGATCCCATAGAGATTTGTTGGCATGAGCGAGAAGAAATCGCATCCGTACTGAAGGTGATAGCTTTCGCAGAGCTTGATACCGGCGATCTTTGCGATTGCGTAGGGTTCATTTGTCGGTTCCAACGGGCCCGTCAAAAGGCACTCTTCAACGATCGGCTGCGGGGCAAGTTTCGGGTAAATGCATGAACTGCCCAAAAATATGAGCTTTTTGGCGCCGTACTTGAACGCAGCATGAATAACATTTGCCTCTATCATCAAGTTGTTGTAGATGAACTCGGCTCGGAGAGTGTTATTTGCAAGAATTCCGCCAACCTTTGCAGCGGCGAGTATGACGATCTCCGGGCTATTGAGGTCAAAAAAGGCATCGACCGAAGCCTGATCTGTCAGATCCAGATCCGATGAAGGGGCGGAAAGGATGTTTTTGCAGCCAGCTTGCATAAGACGCCTTGAGATGGCGCTGCCGACCATCCCGTTGGCACCGGCGACATATATATTTTTCTCACAAGGCTCCATATATCGATGAGAACGGCACGTTGCTCGTTCTAAACTGCGACGGCTTGATCTGAATTGCTCGAGATCACTTGCTGTTCTATCCATTTGTAGGTTATCGCCAATCCCTCTTCTAGAGACACTTGGGGTTCCCATGTTAGAACTTCTTTCAACCTTGTGTTATCCGAATTTCGGCCGCGAACGCCCTGCGGTCCGGTCACATGCTTTTTATCGATCTTAATTCCCGCGAACACTGCCACCATGTCAGCGAGTTCATTTATTGAGATCATTCGATCTTGGCCGAGATTGATGGGTTCGTGAAAATCCGAACGCATCAAACGATAAATACCTTCAACGCAGTCCGAGATATAACAGAACGATCGAGTTTGTTCCCCGTCTCCCCAGATCTCGATCTCGGATCGGCCGCTGAGTTTAGCTTGAGCGATCTTTCGGCAAATCGCCGCAGGCACCTTTTCGCGGCCCCCGTCCCAGGTGCCTTTCTCGCCAAAAATGTTATGAAATCGAACTGTCCTTGTTTCGATGCCGTAATCTTCGCGATAATGGCTGCACAGCCGTTCGGAGATGAGTTTTTCCCACCCGTAAGCATCCTGCGGGTATGCCGGGTAAACGTCCTCTTCTTTCAGCGGAACCACATCCGCGCTCTCTTGCAAATGCTCCGGATATACACATGCCGAGCTGGTATAAAGATAGCGTTTGACACCGCTTTCTCGAGCAGCTTCCAACGTGTGGAGATTTATTAGTGAATTGTTGTAAAGAATTTGAGCATGATGTGCTGAGATGAAGCCCATGCCGCCCATGTCAGCAGCAAGGGCGTAAACCTCGTCAATCCCATTCGTTGAGGTTAGACAATTTTCCCAACGTCTAAGGTCAAGCTTCAGGAATTCGTCCGCATCGATATCGCTGAATTCAGGCAGCTTAATGTCAACACCGCGAACCCAATACCCCTTTTCTTTCAAAAAGGTAACGAGATGGCTTCCGATAAATCCGCCCGCTCCCGTGACCAAAACACGTGCTTGCTCACCCATCCTAATTGTAAATCCCTATTGATCGTCACCTGCGTGATAACTGTCGCGGTGGTAATAACTCTGGTAATAGTAACTATTGTCGCTGGAGCGAAGATTGACGTTGTTCAGCACGACGCCAAAGATCTTTGCACCAATGTCATTCAAAAGCTGTCGCGAACGCCTCACTACTTGCCGTGAGCTCTTGCCTGCATGGACGACGAGAATTACACCGTCGACCATTGACGCTATAAGAACGCCGTCCGTGAACGATGCAATCGGCGGCGAATCAATGACAACGTGCGTAAATTGTTTAGACAACATTCGCAGAAGGACAGACATTTGCTCCGAGCCGATCAATTCCGCCGGATTCGGCGGAATCGGGCCGGAGGTGAGCAAAAAGAGCTTCGAGCCGGCGTCCTGCTTGACGACCTTTGGAATGAGATCTTCGCTCAGTTCGCTCGAAAGGAGTGTGCTGAGACCTTCACCGTTGGTAATGTTAAATACCTGATGCAAACGCGGGCGGCGCATGTCGGCGTCAATGATCAGTACTCTTGCTCCGGTCTGAGCTAGGCTGATAGCTGTATTGGTCGCTGTCGTCGTCTTGCCTTCGGAAGGAAGGCTCGACGTGATCAGCAGCGATTTCGGAGCATGGCCCGCAGTCGAAAGCAGGATCGACGTTCGCAATTGCCTATAAGCCTCTGCCAACGCCGAGTTGGAATCTGCGTACAATAGCAACTCCGACTTACTTCGGTCTTCCTCCTCCTCGGTGCCGCCGACCAAGGCAAGTTTTCGTTTCGGTAACGAATCGATATTGGGAATTGCAGCCAATGCCGGCAATTGGAGGTAATTTTCGATCTCTTCGGTCGAACGTATTGTGTCGTCGAGATATTCGAGAAAAAGTGCTAACCCCATTCCGAACAGCGTCGATAAAAACAGTGCCGCAATAACAGTAGTAAGCCGACGTGGCGATACTGCCGTGTCGGGTGGGATCGCGATCTCGGTGACGCTAATGTTGTTATCCGATCCCTGTGAAGCAACGTCGTTACCACTGACCTGTTTACGGAGGTTTTCGAGAAATCCCTTGTTGGTATCGATCGTTTGCTTGAGCAATCCGAGTTTCACCGCACCTTGATTCTGGCCTTGAGCCTGATTGTATTGCTGATTGAAGGCGGAACGAATATCGTCTTCCTGCTTCTTGGTCTGTAGGAACTTGGTTCGAAGATTCTCGATCAGCGTGGTTTGAGCACGCTTTCTGAAGCTCTCGAGACTCTTGTCAAAATCCGTCATCGCCTTATCGAGCGATGATTGATAACTATTGATCTGAGCGTCGATCTCTTTGATCTCAGGAGCTCCTTCTTGATATTCCTGCAGAAGCTTTGCACGGTTTTGCCGGAGATCTGCAACACGCTTAAGGGTATCGGTTTGGAGCGTTCGGATATTATTTTCCTGCTCAGTAATAAATCGAACCGAAAGTTCTTCGACCTGAGCTTTAAGCCTCGCCGGATCTGCCTCGACCGTACGATAATTTGCTTCAGCGTTCTTTCGGTTATTCTCTGCTTCGAGCAGTTGCTTATTGAGTCCGGCAAGGCGTTCAAGAACTACGGTTTGCTCACCGTCAGTCTTTAGAATTCCCTCATCCTTTGTAAGGTTGAAGAGCTTCTCTTCGTCCGATTTGATCTCAGCCTGCAGCCCGGCAATTCGATCTTGAAGAAAATCGTTCGTTTTGCGGCTCGTGCCCGAACGCTTTTCCTGATTCATCGTCGTAAATGTCTCCGCAAGACCGTTCGTAACGAACGCCGCCAGGAACGGGTTTGTGTTCGAAAATCTTAACTCGATCAATCGGGTGTCCTTAACCGTGACGCGGGCGTCGCGTACCGGCTCAACACTGAGGCTTTTTCGAATTAGCTCCACAAAGGGAGCTAGACGCACGGCCTCGGCCATGTCTTCGGAACTTGCAAGTGAAGAATCTGCAATGATTGACTCATCTGCGGTCGGCGGGCTGCTTGCCATTCCCACCGATCGCAGTAAACTTCGCCACCAAGAAACGCTTCCTTCTGCCCGTGCAAGCTGAAATTCCTTGTTCGTGTCAAGATTGTGTTCTTTTACAACTCGTCGAAGTACACTGTCGCTGGCCAAAAGCTGCAACTGTGTATTGAAGTATGACGGGTCCGGATTAGAGGCGGGCCTCTGCAGATCTTTTGTGACAAGGTCGGGGTTATTTTGTTCCAGATCGACCTGAACGACGGCTCGAGCCATATAAATATTGGGCTTGCGAGCCATATATATCGCTGTTAGGGTCGTGATCAGTACGGCAATTCCGATTACCAGCCACAAGCGCTTGCGGATGGCGTGCCAATAATCAGCCAGCTGAAAGCCGTCCGGTGTGACGTTGTCACGGTACTGCGGATACCGGCCCGTTCCAGCGATCGCGGGTTCGAACTGGCGTTCGAGTTCGACCGATTCAGCCATCGGCGTCGGCATTATGCTGCGTGTCTCTTTCATATCGATCTAAAATGCGACGCCTCGAGCGATCAGCGTCGGAAGGCCGTTAGTAAAAGCTTTGACAAAGCCATTCATAAAAGCCTTCGTTCCATCTTTCGAAACAGCGACAATGTCATTAGGTTCGAGATAGGGATCCTTTGCAAGACCCTTTTCAATATCGACCAAATTGAATGGAATGTCGTCGCGTTCGAGGCTATCAGCTTTCTGTCTTAGAATTCGTACGACGCCCTTATCGGTTGCCGCTTTCAGTCCCTTCGATGATGCGATCGCCTGTGTAAGCGTGATTGGTTCACGAACTTGTATCTGGCCCGGTTCGACGACGTTACCGTAGACGTATACCAGATCCGCTGCGAGTACGGACACGATATCGCCGGGCTCCATCAGGAGAGTTTTGCGCCCTTCCAGAACATCGCGGATCTTGAAGTTCATGAGTCCAATAGTGTCGTCGTCTGCAGCTTTGGTGCCGTCCGTCCGGCATGTTGCTGAATTTCCCGCTCGTGCGACCATTATCCTGGTCCCCGACTCTTTATTCGGGCCGCCTGCGAGAGCGAGTATTTCGAGCAAATGCATGCGTTTCTGAACAGGATACCGTCCGGGCTTTTCGACAGAGCCGATGACCGAGATCGGCTGCGAATTTTGTTCAGCAATGACGACATTGACCTTCGGATCCTTAAGATAGCTGACCCTGTACGCGTTTTCGATATCGACCGCGAGTTCCCGTTCGGTCTTGCAGACGGCGACGATAGGTTTCTCGAGCCGATATAAAAAGATCATTCCGTTCGGATTAACATGAGTTCTGATATTCAATTCTGGCTTCCGAAAGACCTGAATATCAAGCACGTCCTGAAACCCAATTCTGTAACGATCATCTTGATCGTTATTATCGGCACCAAATATGGCAACCGGACTCTTCGGGGACGCCGAGGGTGTTTGGGCTTTCGTGTCAAACGAACAGATCGCGAGTATCGCGATTATCAATGCAAAGTTAATGTAATACTTCATATCTTCCATCCAAGACCAAAATTCGACTCGGGAAGAGACTTTGGTAACCGCGTCGGGCGGCGAATAAATGAGAACCGCTTCTATTTTTGCCAAACAGACTACTAAATGCAAACGTTTATTCTAGCAAATTCGCCTTACTTTGAAAACAAACGTTTTGAAAGTTTTCGTATTTTCGCTAAACTTTGATTCTACTTAAGAAACATCGATGGAAAATGCCACACCAATGCTCCGGCAGTATCTGGAGATAAAAAAGTCATATCCAGGAACCCTTCTGTTCTTCCGGCTCGGTGATTTCTATGAAATGTTCAATGAGGACGCTATTTTAGGTTCGCGTGAACTCGAGATCACGCTGACAGCACGCCATAAGGATTCACCTAATCCTGTTCCTATGTGCGGGGTTCCACATCATGCTGCGGCGAATTACATTTCAAAGTTGGTGCGAAAAGGCTATCGCGTTGCGATTTGCGAACAGACCGAAGATGCGGGAAAGGGCGTAAAACTAGTGAAGCGCGAAGTCGTCCGCGTCATCACCCCCGGAACAGCAATTGATACCCAACTTGTCGAATCCAGAGATTCTATCTACCTCGCGGCTATCTGTGGGAGCGGTGATACATTCGCTGCTGCCTTTCTTGAGCTTTCGGCTGGGCATTTTTCGACAACTCAGATATCGGGTGCAGGCTCTTGGGACAAGATCTGCGATCAGGTCGAAGCGTTTTCTCCGCGCGAGATCTTATATCCGAAGTCGCTTGAAAGTGAGATTTTGTCGACCTTTGGGGAAAATGATGAGAATTCGCTCTTCACAGATGATTCGCCTGCGACCGGTGGGCGTGCGACATTGACACCTCAGGAGAATGATAATTTTGGACTCGAAGATTGCTCCGAGCTCTTAAAGGCGCAATTTGGGGTCAACGAACTCAGGGCATTTGGCATTGACGGAAAAACGGACTCGATTCGTGCAGCCGGGGCGTGTCTCACATACGCACGGGAGACGCAGAAAACGGTCGCAGGGCATATTTCGGCAGTCGAGTACTTTGAACCGGCCGATCACATGGTGCTTGATGCAGTAACATTGAGAAACCTTGAGATCGTCGAGTCCCGCGGAGAGGGCTATAAGCGGACTTTGTTTGGTGTTCTAGATCACACGGTGACAGGGATGGGTTCTCGGCTGCTCAGGCAATGGCTGCTGCGCCCGTCACTCAAGCGAAGCGAGATACAAACACGCCTTTCGGCCGTCAACGAGTTATCGGACACGATCTTTCGTGAAAAACTTCGCTTTTTGCTCAAGGATGTCAGCGATCTCGAACGCCTTATCGGCCGCCTCAATCTCGGCACGGCATCGCCGCGGGATCTCTTGGCGTTGAATCGGTCTATCAAACAATCGCCCGCCGTCAATAGCGTCTTGAGCGATGCGACTTCCCTCCTTTTACAAGTTTTGTCAGAAAACATCTTTGAAATACCGGAGATTCGCGATCTGATCGACCGTGCGATGGCCGACGAGCCGCCGCTGAATGTTAGCGACGGCGGCGTTATTCGAGCCGGATTTGATTCTGAGCTTGATGATCTTCGAGGCATCGCTATGTCGGCCAAGCAGACGATCGCAGCGTTTGAGGCTGATGAGCGGAATCGGTCAGGGATATCGAATCTCAAAGTGCGTTTTAACAACGTTTTTGGATATTACATTGAGATCTCAAAGGGCAATGTCAGCCGCGTGCCCGACGACTATGAACGACGCCAAACGCTTGCCAATGCTGAACGGTACATAACTCCCCAACTTAAGGAATGGGAGCAGAAGGTGCTTGGTGCGGAAGACAAAATACTACGGCTTGAAAGCGAACTTTTCCAAGGCGTTCGATCGCAGGTATGCGGCGAGACGAGGAAACTGCAGTCGACAGCACGTGCCTTCGCAACACTTGATGCTCTGTGCTCGCTGGCCGAAGCCGCTGCCAGACAAAATTACGTTTGTCCAACCTTGCACGACGGCGACGAGATCGAGATCAAAAGCGGTCGGCATCCGATCGTAGAGGCATTTATCCGAACTTCGTTCATTCCGAATGACATTAAACTCAACAATTCGACCGACCGTTTACTCATTATCACCGGTGCGAACATGGGCGGAAAATCGACGATCCTTCGTCAGATAGCGTTGATCCAGATAATGGCTCAAATCGGATCGTTCGTTCCCGCCACAAGTGCAAAGCTGCCGATCGTAGATCGAGTTTGGACGCGAGTCGGTGCATCCGACGATCTTGCCTCCGGACGATCTACGTTTATGGTCGAGATGACCGAGACTGCCGAGATACTGCACAACGCGACGCCGAGAGGCCTGATTTTGCTTGATGAGATCGGCCGGGGGACATCAACGTTCGACGGCCTTTCGATCGCTTGGGCAGTTGCTGAATATTTACACGATTCGAATGCACATTCAGCTAAAACGCTGTTCGCGACCCACTATCATGAACTGACCGAACTTGCCGAAAATCTTCCGGGAGCAAAGAATTATCAGATCACGGCCGGAGAACAGGGTGGAGAGATCGTTTTTTTTCATAAACTTCAGCAAGGAAAAGCCTCCAAATCCTACGGAATCGCTGTCGCCAAGCTGGCGGGCTTACCGAATAGTGTCATCGAACGGGCAAATGACGTCTTAGCGAAGCTTGAGCAGTATGAACTAGCTGTATTTGCTAACGAGAAAAAAACGGGACTTGCAAAAGCCGCCGGCGGTCAGGCCGCGACTCAGTTCTCGCTATTTGCAATTGCAAATGAGAGTGCGATCGATGAACTGCGAGAGGTCGAAATAAGTGAACTTTCAGCCGACGAGGCAAAATTACTCTTGGAACGCATAAAGAAAAAGATAATATAGATAGTGTTAATCGATCTCGATAGCCCGAACGGCTGACCGAGGCATTATTTGGAGGACTATTGCTCCGCCAGCCCCATATTTCATCTCGACGTGATTTTTGCCAAGCACTTTCGTTTTTACAACTGAGTTGTTCATTCCGATCTCCTTTAGCGAACCTTGAAACCACGATTCACGGTCGGGCCATGTCGGAAACGCGTTCTTCAGTAACGTCATCAGAACATTGAAATTCTGTTTGCTGAGTTCCCCGCCGGCCTGGAGTTTGGCGGTTATAGACATTTTGGCCTCAGAAATGTCCCTTTTTGTACCGTAAACATCCATCGAAACCGTCTTGTCGGCAGACATCCCTTTCCACTTTGTTGATTCTACCGTCGACGATTCTTGTTTAAGTGGGACGATACTTGTTAGGCCTGAGATGATCTGATCGTAAGTTATGCCGAGCCCTGTCGACTGTTCGCTGAACGGCAGTGCTTTCTTAGGTGTGCCGAACCACAAACACGCGTAATTACCGTTCACCGCGACCCCGATCTCTTCCCAAGGCAGATCCTTGAACATTCCTTGGTTAGTGATGATCGAATTATGCAACGTACTTTTCTTCCATGCATCGAGAGCCGTTTTGACGTTCGCTTTCAGTTCAGACGTAACATAAAGCGTTTCGTAACCCTGGCCGAGGTAGCCGCTGTTTAACCGTCTTGGTGAATCGATAATGCAATGCCATGTCTTTTCGTCTTTGATATCGTACAGGCAGTTACTCCAACTATGGGTAAATGCCTTCAAGTTCGTGGTAATGTCGATCAGATGGCGATTGGCAAGTTTGCTGAGCGACAAAGACAATTTTGATGACGGAAGCTTTTTAGAAGAACGGTAATCTGCCACTAGGTCAAACAACGCTTTTTCAACAGTTGAAACCGCGTCGCCTAGACAATCTTTCTGCGAAAAGATCTGGTTGCCGTCGCAAACTGATTGGGCAACAGAAATAGTTGACGCTGAGATCAGGAATAGGCCGATGATGATCAGACGCTTAAGCATAATTGAGCTCTCTCACTTTCAGATGTAGGTTTTCAATAGATTATAGCAAGGAAATCGAAATTTTGGGTCCCTACTATTTCGATTACCGCCCCGCAGGTCGTAAAATGTCGAGTTATGACAAATCGTAGAGATTTTTTGAAGGCCGTCTCCGCAATGCCACTTTTCGCCGCTGTGTCCAGTTCGAGTGACGCTCCAAGCCGCACCACTTTTACGCGCCCGCTGGCCGTCTCGACTTGGGACAGCGGTATTTCGGCAAACGCTGCGGCTTGGAGAGTGCTTGCAAAAAAAGGAATGGCGATCGACGCGGTCGAGCAGGCGGCTATATCGGCGGAGAACGATGCGAGTTGTTGCGTCGGTCTCGATGGCTATCCAGACCGCGACGGCTACGTCACGCTTGATGCTTCGATAATGGATCACAGAGCGGATATAGGGAGCGTAGCTTATATCCAACACATTAAGCACCCGATCTCCGTAGCCCGTATGGTGATGGAAAAGACGAAACACGTCTTTCTGTCAGGCGATGGTGCGACTCAATTTGCGATCGAAAATGGCTTCGAACGGATTCCTGCAAAACTCTCAGACGATGCTAAAAAGGAATGGAGAAGGTGGCTTGAGAAATCGAACTACAAGCCGATCGCAAATATTGAAAACCAGAAAGTAGGTCAAAGCACACTGGCAGCCCCATCGTTCTTTCCGAATGGATCTGCCAATCACGATACGATGGGTACGATAGCCATAGACGCACGAGGCAACCTATCTGGAGCAGTAACCACGAGTGGCATGGCGTTCAAGATGCACGGCCGCGTCGGCGATTCGCCGATCATCGGAGCTGGGCTGTTTGTCGACAACGAGGTTGGAGCAGCGACAAGTTCCGGTGTTGGAGAAGAGGTGATCCGGATCTGTGGCACACACCTCGTGGTTGAACTAATGAGAATGGGCCGCTCCCCTGAACAAGCCTGCCGCGAAGCCGTGACGCGTATTGTGCGACGCGATCAGAAAAAAGCTCGCGAAACTCAGGTTGGTTTTGTTGCTGTTTCTAAGAATGGCGAGGTCGGGGCGTTCTCGGTCTTGAGCGGATTCACGTATTCGGTCACAAACTCGCGATACCCGGACGGCAGAGTATTCGATTCGAAATTTGTCTTCAAAGCACCGGAGCCCGAAGAAACATAGTTAGGTCTAGTTGGTTTGATCGCCGGAATAGACGTGAAAGTGCAGGTGTTTTGAATCTTGGTATTCACCTAGGTTTGTCAACACACGAGCAGCCCCTTTTTCGCCTACGACATCTGTTGCGACGCGGCGGATCACTTCGAACATCTCAAGAAATAGATCATTGTCGCTTGCATCGATCGTAATTAGTGATGATATGTGTCGTTTGGGAATTACGACAATGTGTGTTTCCCAAAACGGCCGGGTGTGATGGTAAGCAAGCACATTCTCGGTTTCGAGCACCTTGTTCACCTCGATCAAACCGCTGAGAACACTCTCGCAATAAAAATCTTCGCTCATATGCTTGTTCCAACCAACTTTATAAAAAATCTCGTGACTGGTAAACTCAGCATCTAGGTTTTCACGATGATCAAACAGCTAAATTCCCTGCCGCTACGGAAAAAGGTCGGACAACTATTCGTTATCGGGATCGCCGGGCCGGATGTCGATGCCGCAACGCTCGAGTTGCTTAATGATGTGTCGCCGGGGGGAATTTGTCTGTTTACAAGGAACATTCGTGAGGCCGGACAAACGCGTAAATTGCTCGATGATCTCCGAAGAGCCCTTCCGGTTGTCCCATTTCTGAGCCTCGATCAGGAAGGTGGTATTGTCGACAGGCTCAGGCGGATACTAACGCCAATGCCGGCAGCAAATAAGATCAAAAAGGCCGAAGATGCATCGCGACTCGCGAAGCTAATTGCTGAGTCGGTGCGTATATTAGGGTTCAATATGAATTTTGCACCCGTGGTCGATGTCGTCGATTACGAGCGCGAACAAACGGGCAACGGGCTTTATTCACGTGCCTATGGCCGATCGGTTGAAGATGTGGTCGAGCTTGCAGGCGAATTTCTAAATGTTTTGCAGGATAACGGGGTGATCGGATGTATTAAGCATTTCCCTGGACTTGGGGCTGCAAAGGTAGATTCCCATGAGGAGCTGCCTTCGGTACGAGTCGCCGAGGAAGAGTTTTTCGGCACAGATCTCATGCCATACGGCAAACTGCTCGGCATGGGAAAAGTTCATCTTCTTATGGCCGCACATGCGGCTTTCCCCAATGTTGGTTTGCAGGAAGTTGACGAAAATGGCAAACTTTTACCGTCTTCATTGAGTTATAATTTCATTTCACAACTGCTTCGAGGTGAGCTTGGATATGACGGGCTCGCAATTACTGACGACCTTGAAATGGGCGCAATAATGAAGAATTACGGCATGGGTTCCGCGTGTGTGATGGCCGTAAATGCGGGACAGGACCTTTTGGCGATCTGTGCCGAACCAAGGAACATTCGCGACGGATTTGAGGCCGTTCTATCGGCAGTGGAAAAGGGTGCTATTAGCGAAGATCGTATCAACAGCTCCCTCTCTCGGATCGCCGCTTTGAAATCGCAATTGTCCGAACCACTCCCATTTGACACGGCCCGTTTGGCCGCTATCTCTGACGAGATCACTGAATTTAATACATATCTGAACCGCTGAGGAGGGCTTACCGATTTGCGTAAACTAATATTTCTTGCACTTGTTGTCTCATTATTCGCCACTGCTTCGACGTGCCGTAAACGCAACCTTGAATACGTTACCGTTGCATTGCCTGAGAAATTCACGGCTTTTGACACGCTTACGATGACGGGCTCGGATGCAGCTGCAGAGAGGGTTAAGAACTTGATCTTCAATTCGCTGGTGAAAAAGGACGCGAATTTTGACTATGTCGGCGAATTGGCGAAAGAGATCAAGACGTCTGCGGACGGCAAGGTTATAACGTTTATCCTTCAGGACGGTGTAAAGTTTCACAACGGGCAAGATTTCACGTCTGCGGACGTAAAATATACGTTTGACGAGCTTTTCAAGAGCAATGGATTTAAGTCCGGAGCTTTTTTTGATACGGTGCCGCTTGATAAGGTCGATGCCTCAAAGACACCTGCTCCGGCAAAGCCCGAGGCACCTGTTGGGGCAACACCTGCGGTGAAGCCGGTCGAAGAGCCAAAAACCAAACGTGTTCCTCACATCACATCGATCGAAACGCCCGACGTAAAAACAGTTGTATTTACAGTAACCAGGCCCTCGCTCAAAAATCAGCTTCTCTCTAACCTTGTTGCGATACCTATCATACCGACTGATTCGGTCGCACGGCAGAAAGATCAGCCACTAGGCACCGGGCCATTCAAATTTGTCAGCCTTGATGCCTCGCAGAATATTGTTGAACTTGCCGCTAATCAGGAATACTGGGAAGGAGCTCCGAAGGTGCAGAAAGTGCGTGTCAAAACGGTGACAGATGCCAATTCCTTACAGGCCGAACTGCAGACTGGAGGCGTGGACCTGGCCCCCAATCCAAATAATATATCGCCCGATACACTAAAATCTCTCGGCAATAGCCCGACTCTCAAGGTCGAGCAAACAGATGGTTCGAATATCCAATATCTTGTGTTCAACACGACATCCGCACCGCTGAACAATGTAAAGATCCGTCAGGCCATCGGCTATGCGATCGACCGGCAGAAGATCGTTACCGACCTGTTGTTTGAGCAGGCGAAGGTCGCAAATTCGATCCTTCCGCCGCAGTCTTGGGCATATAACGCGGGCACCGAATACAAGTTCGATCAGACCAAGGCACGTCAGTTGATACAAGAGGCAGGTTACAAGAATGAACCGATCGTGTTCAAATACGGCTCAGGCAATCTTGCCATCAATCAATATGCACAGGTGATACAAAGTGCGTTGACGGATGTCGGCCTAAATGTGCAGATCGAAACGCTTGAGGTCAATACGATCCGAAAAGAGTTGGCTCAAGGCTCATTTCAGATGTACACCGGTATTTGGATCGGAGGCAACCAAGACCCGATCTTCTTACGTGATCTGTTCAGTTCGACGAAGATTCCCGGCGGAAACGTCTCGTGCTGCAATCGCAGCCGTTACGCGAATCCCGAGGTAGATAAACTGGTCGAGGATGCGATCAATGAAACCGATAAGTCAAAAGCAAAGGAACTATATACCAAGACCTGGCAAACGGTCAGCAACGAATTACCGTTGCTGCCGCTTTGGTATCCGTCGAATATGGTGGTCGCGAACAAGCGCATAGGCAATATCAAGATAAACCCCAGTGGCGACTGGAGTTTTATCAAGGATATAACGGTCAGTGAGTAAGTGGACCTGACTTGACAATCTAATTGCAAACGTTAAAATAATGGTTTGCGACGCGGGAGTAGCTCAGTGGTAGAGCGCGACCTTGCCAAGGTCGAAGTCGCGAGTTCAAGTCTCGTCTCCCGCTCCAGTTCAAATGGAGTAGGCAGTTTGCAGTCAGCAGTGGGCGGTAGAGTAATTTAACTGCCAACCGCCAAGTGCAAACTGCCTACTTTTCTTTAACGGCGGCGTAGCCAAGTGGTAAGGCAGAGGTCTGCAAAACCTTTATTCATCGGTTCGATTCCGATCGCCGCCTCCATTATCTCAAGTAAATTCGAGCCAAAATTTGGATTACCTGTGAAACTTTTTGCGGCAGCCCTGCGTTCATTGTTTTGAACACGAAAGCGCCGTGCTTTTTTAGCTGTTCGCATTTCTGTGGTAGTGTGTTAATCAAATGCCCGAAACGTCAATTTCGAATAGCCCATCATCTAAAACCAACGGCAAAAGCACGCTTTACACGCGACCGCGGGAGTCGTGTTTACGTTCTTGTTATCCCTTCAAATCGTGGCTCAGCAAACGGATGAGACCGCTCCGGTGATAGTGCGACCCGGTGCTCCAGGGCAGATTACAAAGGTATTGCCGTCTACGTCTCGGGCTGTGCTGCCGCCGCGTTCGGCAAAGGATGTTGAGTTTATGCAGGGCATGATCATGCATCATGCCCAGGCAGTAGAAATGGTCGACTTGATGGCATCCCGAACGGAAAATAGAGAGATTCGACTGTTGGGAGCTCGAATCAGCCATACTCAGGCGGACGAGATAAATTTTATGAAGCGGTGGTTGATTTCCAAGGGAGAATCCACCGAGATGCCGATGCCTTCAATGTCGGGTTCGCATTCGCACGGGGGCCATTCGTCAACACACCAAATGGTCATGCCGGGTATGTTGTCTGAACAGCAAATGGACGCCCTGAGGAAGGCGAAGGGTTCGGAATTTGATGAATTGTTTTTGTCCGGGATGATCCAGCACCATGGAGGGGCTCTCATCATGGTTAAAGAACTTCTCGACACGGCGGGGGCCGGTCAGGATGCTGAGCTCTTTAATTTCGTAACTGATGTCGACAGCGGGCAGCGGGCTGAGATCAGAATTATGCAGAATTTGCTGAGTAAAAAGAAAGTAGAGGAGAACCGATGAACCGAGGACTGATGACTGTTTTGCGCCTGATGGGCACTTCCCTATTAGTTTGTATATGCTTTGTTGCGGCCGCGTCGGCACAGGCAGCGCTCGAATCGGCACCGCCGCTACCGGCAGGTATGACTGGTTCTGATGCCAATGATCCGCGGGCCAAGCTGACGCCGGGGCTGTGGGACGCGGGGGAAGCTGCTTTTGGGATGAAGCATTTAATGCTTCTGAAAAAGCCTGATGCTTTCCAACTTGGTATCGATCCTAACGGCCCGAAGGTTGCCAAAGCACTTGGTGCTCTCGGCGTGGGTGATGCCTCGATGATACCGCCGTCGATAAGAATGGCATATGCCGGCCTCGCTCTTGCCAATTCCGATCTTGCTTTTCAGGGGAATTACCTTTTCCTCGGGAATTTCTACGGAATGAACATCTACGACATTGGCGAGCCCGGAAAGACAAAGCTGGTTACTTCGATGGTTTGCCCCGGTGGCCAGGGCGACGTATCTGTTCATAAAAACCTGATGTTCATGTCAGTCGAAATGCCAAATGGCAGACTTGATTGCGGCTCACAAGGATTTGCTCCGGAACCGCCGCCGGCGGCAGGACAGCAGCCAACGGGAATGCCGGCAGCCCAGAAGGACCGGTTCCTCGGCGTTCGAATTTTTGATATCAGCGACATCCGCAATCCGAAACAGGTCGGTGCCGTACAAACCTGCCGTGGTTCACACACGCATACGCTCGTGACCGATCCGAAGGACAAGGACAATGTTTACATATACGTTTCGGGTACGTCTCCGGTTCGCCAGAGCGAAGAACTTGTAGGCTGTTCGGGCGGATCACCGGACAAGAATCCTGACACTGCACAATTTCGAATCGAAGTGATCAAGGTTCCGCTTGCGGCCCCACAAAACGCAAAGATCGTGTCGAGTCCTCGGATATTTATGGATCCGCGGACAGGCGTTATAAATTCCCTGAACAGCGGCGGCTCGCACGATCAGCCCAAACCCGCTGATACCGACCAGTGCCACGATATCACCGTCTACTCCGAGATCGGACTTGCGGCTGGGGCGTGCTCGGGGAACGGAATTATTTTGGACATCAAAGATCCGGCCAATCCAAAACGTATCGACGCGGTCAATGACAAAAACTATTCATATTGGCATTCGGCGGCATTTTCAAATGACGGCAAGAAAGTTGTATTTACTGATGAATGGGGCGGAGGAATGGGTGCTCGCTGTCGAGAGAACGATCCGAACAAATGGGGAGCTAACGCGATCTTTGATCTGAAGGACAACAAACTTCATTTCGCGAACTATTACAAATTGCCGGCTGCGCAGGGCGACAGTGAAAACTGCGTCGCTCATAATGGCTCGCTCGTTCCTGTTCCCGGTCGGGATATCAAGGTTCAGGCATGGTATCAGGGCGGTATCTCGATCATGGACTTTACCGATGCCGGCAAGCCATTCGAGATCGCCTATTTTGACCGAGGGCCAATCGACCCGAAGATGTTGATCTTGGCTGGTTCATGGTCGGCATATTGGTATAACGGCCGTATCTATTCGTCAGAGATCGCTCGTGGATTGGACATTTTTGAGCTGACACCGACCAAGAACCTATCACAGAATGAGATCGACGCGGCAAGCACGATACAGGTGGCCGAACTAAATGTGCAGAATCAACATCGCATTGAGTGGCCTCGTAAATTGGTCGTCGCTAAGGCCTACATCGACCAGCTAGAGCGGTCGCAGGCTCTGTCGGCATCGCAGATAGCCGACACGCGGGCGGCGATACAGAAAGCGGAGAGTTCAAAGCTGAACAAACAGGAGATCGTGAAACTCAACAAATTGGCGACGGCTCTCGAAAAGAACACCTTGAAGACCGCGGCTGACTCCGCCCGCTTGCGGGGCCTAGTCGATATCTTGAAACAACCGGCGATCTGATCGTTGCTTGCTGATGAAGTAAAAATCGAAGGGCTGTCCGAACCAAAAATGATTCGGACAGCCTTTTCTGCCATGTGCCGCTGCCTGGTCTCTTTCGGTGCCCCGTAAATATCGGCGCGGTTTGAGAAGTGGGAGGTGTTTGTGGCGGCGGCGTCATAGACCTTGTATTCGTAGATCTGTTTGGGAAATACGGGCTAATCCATCGGCGTTGAGGCGCGTTTTTGGGGAGAACCAAACGTGTATTTTTCACCTCCGCGTGCGAATTGTGGTACGTACCACAATTTTATCAACAAAAATGATAAAAATGCTGTAAAAGTGCGTACTGCGACAGTATTTAAGGGGTCTAGCGACAATATTTTAGGGGGTTTGCGACAGAAAAAAACGGGGTGAGCGACAATAAAAATTGGCCTTGCGACAGTCAAAAAAACTCGTCCCAAAGACCGTCGCAGGCTGCCGATCCTGCCCTCGGCTCACAAATACGACAAACATCCCATCGCTCTCCAACATTCCCATTCAAAAGCCAGATCCCAAACAGCCCATCGCCGCCCCGATTCGCACCCATCGACTGCGGGGGCAACATTGCCCCCAGCCAACAAAATAGTAGATGCCCAAATACCCGTGAGCTTGACATCAACGGGTTACTTCATAGATGACCCCGATCGCTGTTGCTCGCTGATCGTAAAGAATCTGTTATTTGGTTCGCCTCGTTATTACGGGCTTTTTAGTCGATTGCGGCTGCTTTATCGATGGCGAAGACGGCAAGGCGGCGAGATCGCTGATCACGTATCTAAGCACCGTCTGATTCATTAGCATATCGAGGTGGTCAAAGCCACGGCCATTGCGGAAAATGCTAAGAGTTTGTTTGTCCGGCAGTTGGGCTTGAGGCAGCTCGCCTCCGTTTCCCGGTTCGAACCGGCGAACACGGACAGCGGATGAACATATCCAATTTACCGGCCGCGAATCAGTTCGAGTACCTTCCTGATCGCAAAAAAGCGAACTAACGAGCGGCACGAGTCCGTCGGCATCACCGAAATGACGGTCGAGGCCGTTGACGAGGCCGATGTTTGCAAGGGTCAGCAAGCGATGTTCATCCATCGGCTTGCCGCTTCCAAATTTTGTCTCGAACAGCATAGACGCTGTTTCGATCGCAGATAGGGTCGATTGCGCAGTTCCGCCGTAGGCAATTAGTTTTGATGCGTATGGGCCGAAGGCGGTATTGCTTGCGGCTAGATCTGTATTCACATCTTTCGTTGAAATATCAAGCTTTCCATCAAAATTATCCCAGCGAAGATCGGATCGATTCGGTAACGACGGCGAACGAACCGATCCTTTTTCCGCACGCCAATAATACTGCTGTACGCCGTTATAGATCGCCTCGAATTTGTCCGGAACCAAGTGTTTCATTGTGCCGGGATCATTTGCACCCGGCGTACCATGATGAGGTGTCGCAAGGGTTATCAGTGCCGACACGGTGTCGCCACCCTTTTTGCCCTTCCAGAGACCACGGTTGTGCTCGGTGCGGCCCATATATGATTTGGCGATCAGGCCTCCCATACTATGTGCAACGATAACGTGCGGCCGGTCGGGGATCTTCTGATCGATAAGGTCTCTGAGCCTGTTTCCGATCACGGAGACAGGTTCGCGGTCGCTGCAGTATTGAAATAGGTACAATGCAAATCGACCATTGAGCTGCGAATCTTTGGAATTGAAAAGCTTGATAAATTCTGTCCAAGACTTATTGTCGGCGTCGACATTGGAACCGTCCGTCGTCGCCTGAATTCCATGGATAAGTATAAGAGGAGTTTTTGACGGTGCGTCGGTGCCGTTCTTGATCAATGCCGCGACCGGGCCATTCCCATCCGAACATTTGGCCGCATTGATCTTAACTGCCGACGCGCCACCTATAAGCAGTGTAAATATAAAGAACGATATTCTGATCCTCATAAGTCGTAATTAAATAGGTTCATTGACAGTTCCCATCGGAACGCTTTCGTCACATGAATAAACACGGATAACCGTCAAATAAAGGCCCCGTGCGATGCCAAACCGTTCGACCGCCTCGATCGAATAGTCCGAGCAGGTCGGACGATATCGGCAAGCTACCACACCCTCAAGCATCGGACGGCCGTAGCTCTGGTAAAGATGGACAGAACCTATATAGATGCTTGCTGTTGCCTGTTTCTCGGGCGAACGCAGGGTGTCGGCAATCAAAAGCAGAGCGACGAAAGCCGCTCCGGCCAAGACTCGTTTTTTCCAAACGCTCATTTATGGCTGATAGCAGGCCGGACACTGCGGCAAACCTTGCATTCTCGGCTTTCCGCAATGCGGGCATGGGAACATGTTGCCTTGGGGCCGCTGAAGCAGATAAATTATCAACCCCAGAAGACCCAACAGACCTAGCCATTTCATCGACTGGGCGTTTGGCATGCCGCGCGAAGTCGCATCCTTGCCGATCCATTTGACAATGAACACGATCACGCCGATCGCGATCCCGAAGATCACGACCATCATGATCAGCCATACGATAATACCGCAGCCCGCAGCACCGCAGGCGGCCGCCGGATCGTCGTTACGCCGTTGGGCCATAACTGACACTGACAAGAGTTGAAGGCACGATAATATCAACGCCAAACCGCTTAGTTTCTTCATATTAGTTAAGTCCAATTGTGAATTCGGGACAATGGTAACACAAAGTGCGATCGATCTTCGAAAAACTGTTGAACGGAACTCACGAATAGCCCTTATGGCCGCAAATTGCGGCGGTTCGACTTTCCACTCATTCGAACTCCGGATACTCTCTCGTTCAGAAAACCGGCTGGAACGAGCTAGCTCCAAATCCGGCCATTTCCTCGTATGTCTTCCAGCGAAGATCAACGATCTCTTGGGCGAGTACCATCAACCGCTCCGCCTCGACCGGTGAGGTCTGGGTCAGCACCTTGTAACGCAGTTCGTTATAGGCGTAATCCCGGAGCGGTATCAACGGTTTTGGCGAATCGAGAACGAATGGATTCTGATCGTTCTTTCGCAGGATCGGATTGTATCGGATAAGCGGCCAGTAACCGCTCGCAACCGCTAGTTTTTGTTGATTAAGCCCTTTTTCCATATCGATGCCATGAGCGATGCAATGGCTGTATGCAAGTATGAGCGACGGGCCATCGTATGCTTCCGCCTCGCGAAGTGCGAGTAGGGTTTGCTGCGGATTTGCACCCATTGCGATCTGTGCGACATACACGTTCCCGTACGAAATTGCCTGAAGTGCCAGATCCTTCTTGCCAACACGCTTTCCTGCCGCGGCAAACTTGGCAGACGCAGCTGTCGGCGTCGCTTTGGACATTTGACCTCCGGTATTGGAATAGACCTCTGTATCGAGGACGAGAATGTTGATATTTCGCCCCGTCGCCAATGCATGGTCCAGCCCGCCCGAACCAATATCGTATGCCCAACCATCACCGCCGATAAGCCAAACGCTGCGATGGACCAACTGGTCTGCAACCGACATCAGATGCTTTGCCTCGGTGCTATCTAGTTTTGCGAGTTTTACCTTCAGTTCGGCAACTCGTAACCGCTGCTGCAGGATCTCGCTTTCGAGCCGCTGAGGAGCATCTTTCAACTCGTCGACCAGGTCATCCCCAAGTTCCGGCCGTAATATTTCCAGCAGCTGGTGTGCAGTTCCCAGCTGTTTGTCGGCCGTCAGACGCATTCCCAGGCCGAACTCGGCATTGTCCTCAAAAAGCGAATTTGACCACGCCGGCCCTTTCCCGAGAGAATTTGAAGTCCATGGAGTTGTCGGCAAATTGCCGCCGTAGATCGAAGAACATCCGGTCGCGTTAGCGACCAAGAGGCGATCGCCGAACAATTGGGTAAGAACCTTTATATACGGTGTCTCGCCGCAGCCGGCACACGCTCCGGAAAATTCAAAATACGGTTCAAGAAACTGAACTCCGTGAACCGTCGAAAAATCAACTTCCGGTTTATTGTTCTGCGGCAAGAGCTCGAAGAAGCGAATATTATCACGATCGGGTTCGAGGTTTACGGCCTTATCTGCCATGTTTATCGCCCGCTTTTCGTTCTCGCCCGGAGCATCGACCGGACAGACCTCATAACAAAGATTACATCCGGTGCAATCCTCCAGATACACGTTCAGTGAATATTTTGTTTCCGGAAAACCACGGGCGTTGATCGGCGAGTATTTGAAACCGTCAGGAGCCTCCCTCAAATGGTCCTTGTGAAAGAACTTAGCCCGGATCACGCTGTGAGGGCAGACGAAACTGCAGTTCCCGCATTGAATGCATAGATCCGGTTCCCATACAGCAACGCGGCTTGAAACGTTCCGTTTTTCCCACTTAGAAGTGCCGCTCGGATAGGTTCCGTCAATTGGAAGAGCGCTGACTGGTATACTGTCGCCCCTGCCGCTAATCATCATCTGCGTAACCGTACGGACGAACTCCGGAGCTCTTGGTGACATGCCGGCCGCATTTCCTTCCAGGGCATTGGTATTTTGCGGGATCTCGACCTCGAAAAGGTTCTCCAGCGTCTGGTCGACCGCATTAAAATTCTTATCGACTATCGCCTGCCCCTTTTTGAGATAGGTCTTTTCGATCGCTTTCTTGATCTGGGCGATCGCTTCGTCCGGCGGCAGCACGCCCGAGAGAGCAAAGAAACAGGTCTGCATGATCGTGTTGATGCGGGCCGCCATTCCGGTCTTACTCGCCACGTCATCAGCGTCGATCACATATAGCTTGATCTTCTTATCAATGATAGCCCGCTGCACGGCGAGCGGGATGTTGTCCCAGACCTCGTCGTGCGGATACGGGCTATTAAGAAGGAACGTCGCGCCCGGCTTGGCGAGCGACAACATCTCTTCCTTCTCGAGAAAATTGAATTGATGGCAAGCAATAAAATCGGCAGACGAGATCAGATACGGAGCCTTGATAGGTTTGGTGCCAAAACGAAGGTGTGAGACGGTCTTGGCCCCGGATTTTTTCGAATCGTAAACAAAATAGCCCTGTGCCGAATGGTCTGTGTTCTCGCCAATTATCTTGATGCTGTTCTTATTCGCTCCGACGGTTCCATCCGATCCGAGCCCGAAAAACAGAGCCTGGGTCCAATCCGACTCATCAAGTCTGAAACTGTTGTCTACGTCAATGCTCGTCATCCCGACATCATCGATAATGCCGACCGTGAAATGATTTTTTGGTTTCGATCGGGACAATTCGTCGTAAACAGCCTTGACCATTGCCGGCGTAAACTCTTTGGACGATAGGCCATATCGGCCGCCTACAACTAGCGGCATCTGAGCCAACTTCCCGCCGGAAACAGCTTCCATCAGCGTGATCATAACGTCCTGATACAGTGGTTCGCCGGATGCTCCGGACTCTTTTGTCCGGTCGAGAACAGAGATCTTACGGACCGAGGCGGGCAACGCAGCGATGAAGTCGTCGTCGGGAAACGGGCGATAAAGCGAGATCTGAAGTACTCCGACTTTTTCGCCTTTCTGTGCGAGAAACGCGGCCGTTTCCGATGTTGTTTCCACGCCCGAACCCATTATAACGATCACGTTCTCGGCATTCGGTGCACCATAATACTTGACCGGTGAATATTCCCTGCCGGTAAGCTTCGCAAACTTCCGCATCTCCTCCTTCAGGATCGATGGAACTGCGGCATAGAACGAATTTACGGTTTCGCGTCCCTGGAAATACACATCAGGATTCTGCGCCGTGCCGCGAATGAAGGGGTTATCCGGATTCAAAGCTCGCCCGCGATGTTCAAAAACGAGTTCGTCGTCGATCATCGCCCGAATATCGGCATCTGAAATGAGATCTATTTTATTTACTTCATGGGATGTTCTGAATCCGTCAAAGAAATGAATAAATGGAATTCGCGATCTGAGCGTTGTCGCCTGTGCGATAAGAGCCATGTCGTGAGCCTCTTGAACGCTCGCAGACGCCAGCAATGCAAATCCGGTGGTTCGCGCGGCCATCACATCCTGATGGTCGCCGAAGATCGACAAACCCTGTGCCGCGAGCGATCTTGCCGCCACGTGAAAGACGGTCGACGTCAACTCGCCGGCGATCTTGTACATATTTGGCAACATCAGCATCAGTCCTTGTGATGCGGTGAATGTTGTCGTCAATGAGCCTGTCTGCAATGCTCCGTGGACGGTTCCTGCGGCACCGCCCTCGCTTTGCATTTCGATCACATCTGGAATATTTCCCCAGATGTTCTTTATGTCCTTCGCGGCCCATTCATCGGCAAATTCGGCCATTGCCGACGAAGGTGTGATCGGATAGATCGCACATACTTCGTTGATGCGATATGCAACATGAACAGCAGCCTCATTTCCGTCAAGCGTTACCGGATGGTGTTTTAGTTGGGAATTCATATTGCTGCCTCCGGTTCTCCGATGAGGTCGATCGCGTGACATGGGCATTGTTCGTAACATGTTCCGCAGCCTGTACAAAGATCGTAATCGAATCTATATCGCAGGCCGGTACCTAGCTTGATGACGGCATCCTCCGGGCAGGAACCAAAACAGCCGTCACATTCAAAGCAATTGCCGCAGGAATAGCAGCGTTGTGCTTCATAACGGGCTTCGTCCTCTGAAAGGCCGACGACGATCTCGTCGAAGCCTTTCACGGCAGTTTCGGGCTCGATATGCGGCTGCTCGGCAGCATCCGCCTTTGTTCGATACCAGACGTGCAGCTGGTCAACCGTAAGCAGCGGATTGTTCGGCTTTTTCTCGAAAGTACGTTTATCCAGCCACGCATCGATATTGCGGGCTGCTTTTCTTCCGTGCCCGGTCGCGATCGTCACAGTTCGTTCGCTCGGGACCATATCGCCTCCGGCAAAGATGCCCGGAGAGCCTGTCATCATTTGCCTGTCGACGATCACGGTACCGTCACTATCGAATTCAATACCGTCGACACCCTCGAGAAATCCTGTCTCGGTCGCCTGGCCCAGGGCAAGGATCACCGAATCAGCGGCAAGAGTTTCGAGTTCGCCGGTTGGGACCGGCTTTCCGTCGACGATCTCCATTCGTTCAACAGTTAACGATGATTCATCAAGATCTTTGATAGTGGTGAGCCAATGGATCTTGATACCTTCGCTCAAGGCCTCGTCGGCCTCAAAATCATGTGCCGGCATATGCTCACGGTCGCGTCGGTAAATAATTAGGGCCTCTTCCGCACCTAGACGCTTCGCCGTCCGTGCGGCATCCATTGCTGTATTGCCTCCGCCGTAAATGGCTACGCGGCGGCCGATGTTTGGCTTATTTCCCAGTTCAACGTCCCTTAAGAACGTGACAGCGTCCAGAATTTTGCTGGCATCTCTCGCTGGGATGTCGGTCTTTTTACCTATGTGGGCACCGATCGCGATAAAGACGGCGTCAAAGTTCCCTTCCGCCTTTTCCGCCATAACGTCAACAACCTTTTTATCAAGCCTGATCTGCACCCCGAGATCTTCGATTCGTTTGATCTCGGCCCTCAGCACATTACGAGGCAATCGATACGCAGGAATGCCGAAGTTCATCATTCCGCCGGCCATGGGGCCAGCCTCATAGATCGTGACACTGTGACCGAGTCGAGCAAGATGATACGACGCCGAAAGGCCGCTCGGGCCGGCTCCGATCACAAGTATTCGTTTTCCGGTCCGCATTTTCGGCGAGGCAAACTTCCAATTTTGTGAGATCGCCATGTCACCGAGGAATCGTTCGACCGAGTGGATACTCACCGATGTGTCGATCGATCCCCGGTTGCACGCACTTTCGCACGGGTGATAGCATACTCGGCCGTGAACTGCAGCGAGAGGGTTATCCTCGGTGAGTTTCTGCCAGGCTTCGAAGTACTTTCCGGCCTGAGCCAGGTCAAGCCAAGCCTGTATATCCTCGCCAGCCGGACATGCTTGATTGCATGGCGGAAGAAAATCAACGTATACCGGCCTTCGTTTTCGTACGGGCCCAGTGCCCGCACCATGAGTTTTGAGATCCGCCTGAGCGGTGAGATCGCCTTTAAGTTGCGTCATTTGAGTTTTCCATCACATATTGGGTTCGAACCAACAATCGGTCCAATCTGCAAGAGGTGTGCCATCAGAAAGCGGGCCTTATAACAGCCAATTAGCGTATGTGGGAAGAATTGGCTTATCCGTGAACCGCGGAACTACGAAAATCTACGCAGAGATGCAGTAAAACTCCGCACCCTCCAAACAATCGCTTTCGACAAGCCGTCGATGCTGACTGTCAAAGTCGTCCCAGCCAAACCTGTGAGCCCGATCCAGAGCGCACGACCACTATATTTCGAAGATATTAGATGGCAATGTTGTTACATGAAATGCCAGCGGGCCAAAATTCTTGACATAGGTGAATCGAAACGCTTACAATCACGTCACCGACCAGTTCTATTTCTGACCAAAAAGTGAGGGAGAGATGTCATTTTCTCGACGTGAATTTCTAAAAGCCGCAGGTGTCGCTATGGGTGGCGCCGCGATCTTGCCGTCATGGATGTATGGGGCTCAGGCGTCGACAGCATTCTTTGCCGATGTTAACAAAGATGCCCTCGCGGACGCCGCTCTCGCGACCGCGAAGAAACTTGGCGCCAGTTATGCCGATATCCGAATAAACCGTTATCGCATCGAAGCCGTAAATACGCGCGAACGGCAGGTTCTGAACGTTTCGAGCGGGCAGAATTTCGGATTTGGTGTTCGCGTGCTGATCAACGGCACATGGGGATTTGCCGGAAGCCCGATCCTGACTGTCGACGAGGTCAAACGAGTCACCACCGAGGCCGCAGCAATAGCGAAGGCCAACTCGACCATCACGCGCAAAAAGATCGAGCTAGTCCCGACCCCAAAGGTCGTGACCACATGGAAGAGTTCATTTGAAAAAGACCCTTTTGACGTACCGATCGACGAAAAGGTGGGGATGCTGTTGAGGATCAATGAAGCGGCACTTGCCGTAAAAGGAATAAGCTTCGTGAATTCTTCACTTGGCTGTGTAAACGAACAAAAATACCTCGCTACATCGGACGGATCGCGTGTGGAGCAGTACATAATCCGAACAAATCCCAGCTTTAGCACGACAGCGACGAATCGTACTACAGGGGATTTCCAGTCGGTAAACTCCCTTCGTGAGGCACAGCAGATTGGCTTTGAATACGTCACTAAACACGATTGGGTATCCGAGGCAAAAACCGCGGCTGAACATGCGGTCATGAAACTCTTTGCGCCATCGGTAACGCCCGGAAAATTCGACCTCGTTCTCCATCCGTCACATCTTTTCCTGACGATCCATGAGTCAGTTGGTCATCCCACCGAACTCGACCGTGCGTTACTGTGGGAAGCAAATTATGCCGGCACAAGCTTCCTAACACCTGAAAAGACAGGCAAATTGCAGTTCGGATCAAAGATGGTCAATTTTGTTGCGGACCGTATTCAGCCGCAAGGGATGGCGACCGTCGGTTATGACGACGAAGCGGTCCCGGGACAGAGTTGGCACCTTGTGAAAGATGGTGTTTTTGTCGATTGGCAGACGACTCGCGATACTGCAAAACTCGTAGGAAAATCAAAGTCCTACGGCTGTCTGCACGCCGATAGCTGGGGCAGCGTGCCATTTCCTCGAATGCCGAACGTTTCACTGACACCATCAAAGGAAAATGTTACGCAGGACGATCTAATAGCCGGTGTCGATAAAGGCATTTTGATCTACGGCCGCGGCAGTTATTCGATAGATCAGCAGCGATACAATTTCCAGTTCGGCGGCCAGACATTTTGGGAGATCAAGAACGGTAAGGTAGCCGGTATGCTCCGCGATGTTGCGTATCAGTCAAGAACGACCGATTTCTGGGGCTCGCTTGACGGCCTTGGCGGTCGGTCGACCTATGAAATTCCCGGCTCGGCAAACGATGGCAAAGGTGAACCTGGGCAGTCAAATGCCGTTTCACATGGCTGCCCGCCGGCGAGATTTAGAAACATCAATGTTTTGAACACCGCTTCGGGCACTAATTCCGGCCAGACGGAGGACCACGAATAATGCTGCTCACCGAACAGGAAGTAAAAGACCTGACGAAAAAGATCCTATCAATGGTAACCGCTGACGATGCAGCCGCATCCGTCAGTTCGAACAAGCAATCCCATTTACGCTTTGCGGGAAATAACGTGCTGACGAGCGGAAGCCGCGAAGGCCGGAACGCTAACATCACAATATGGATAGGCGGAAAACGCGGAAGTTCGTCGACGAACGATCTCGATGATTCGAGCTTGAGAACAATGGTCGACCGTGCCCAGGAGATCGCCAAGACGGCCCCGCCTGATCGTGAGTATTTACCGTCCTTAGGCAAACAAAATTATAAGCCGACAAGCATGTTTTTTGAGGCTACCGCAGATCTTTCGCTCACTGACCGTGCCAAACAGATCGGCGACATAATAGGACTCTGCGAGAAAAGCGGCGTGATCGGTGCCGGTTTTCACTCAGCGACCTCACAGGCGGGCGGAAATGCTACGAAGAACGGGAATTTCGAATTCGAACGTTCTACAGGCGTCGGCCTTTCTGTTACTGCCAGAACGCCGGACGGACAGAGCAGCGGCTATTTTCTTCGTGGCCACAATGACATAGCAAAACTCGATACGATGCGGATAGCGCGTGAATCGATCCGCAAGGCCCTCGAAGGCCGCGGCGCACGGGCTATCGATCCCGGCATATATACCGTGATACTCGAGCCTCAGGCGGTTGCCGATCTGATCGGTGGTTTCGGCCTCGGATTCAACGCACGGACGGCGGAAGAGGGTCGCAGTGCATTTTCTGCACCCGGCGGCAAGACAAGGCTGGGAGAAAAGATGTTCGACGAAAAGGTGACCATCTATAGCGATCCCTGGCATCCGGAACTTCCGGGCTCACAATCCGTGGGCGGCGGAGGCGGCGGAGGGCTTCCGGCCCAACGTATTGTCATGGTCAACAATGGAGTGCTTGAGAACCTTGCCTACAACCGTTTCTGGGCGAATCAGAAAGGGAAAGAGCCAACTCCGGGCCCTGTCAACACGATCATGGAAACGAGCGGAAGCGTTTCGACAATAGAAGAAATGATCAGATCGACAGAACGCGGAATTCTCGTCGGTCGATTCTGGTACATTAGGCAAACCGATCCGCGGACAGCGAGTTCGACGGGCCTGACTCGCGACGGTGTATGGTGGATCGAGAATGGAAAAATAGCTTATCCGCTCAAAAATTTCAGGTTCAATCAATCGACGGTGAAAATGCTGGGCCCGGGCAATGTCTTCGCCGTCGGTAAACCCGAACGCGTTGGTTCAAGCGAAGGCGGCGGCGGTTCTTTGCTTCCCGCATTAAAGATCAAGGAATTTAACTTTACCTCGCAATCGGAAGCGGTCTGAGGTCTATATTATGTAAATTAAAAAAGGGCCGCTGTCTATACGATAGCGGCCCTTTTCGCTGCACTTTGTATCGAACCTACTTCTTTTTACCCAGCGATTTGGCCGATTTGACCGCCGTAATTCGGCCGCTGGCGGAGAGATCGGCTTCAAGTCCCGGGACAGTACATTTTGCACTGCCATCGATCGTGCCGACAACTTTGCACTTTTCGCCGTTGTTGCAAGCCGCCATGATCGCTTTGCCCGCGTCCGAATCGTTTGCGAAGCAGTAGCCGGCGTAATCGCCTGATTCCTCGCCGAAATAAAGGATCACAGAGTCCTGCTTTCCAGCTTGAAGTTCGCCCTCGACCTCGCCAGCTTCGCCTTTTGCCGGTGGTGCCGGAGTCGCAGCGGCCTTGGTCGCGGACGGGGCGGCGACTGGCGAGACGTTTGTTGCGGGCGATGCTGCGACAGGTTTGTTTGAATTGTTTGCGTTCGAGTTGTTTGCGTTCGTATTTGCGGCTCCGCCACAGGAACTTACGAACGACGCGAACGCTACAATTGCGACAGAAAGTATCAGGATTTTCATATTGTTTCTTAGTTCTAACGAAGTGAAGAATTGAGTTTGCCCAAAGCATCGGAGCCCGGACACAAAATGTCTTTTGAGATCGCGTTCAGCGGTGTTTCGCTTGTGTTTATCATCGAATGCAGATCGCTTGAATCTTCGTTGATATAAAGCAGCCCGGTGAGTATTTCGCCTTTCTGCTTTGCACGCTGCATCGCATTTATTGCCGAGAATCGATCTTGCGGATCCCAATCCTTTTGCAGTTTATGCAGCCGAATCTCACTGCCGTCATGCATCGTTATGTCCGACACGTCGCCGGCTTCGTACGTCGTCGTGATCTCTTTCTCATACGGCACAAAATCCATCGTGCCCGTAACCTCGACGTGTTCGCGGACGTAATCGTAAGATTTCGTCGAACCGGCGTTGTTGTTAAATGTAACGCATGGCGAGATGACATTTAGAAACGCAAAGCCCTTGTGCGACATCGCAGCTTTCATTAGTGGAATAAGTTGTTCTTTGTCGCCCGAGAAACTCTGCCCGACGAATGTCGCTCCAAGTTCGATCGCGAGGCTGGCGAGATCGATGGCTTCGAATAAATTTACGCTTCCCGCTTTCGATTTTGAACCGACGTCGGCGGTCGCGGAATCCTGGCCTTTCGTCAGGCCGTAGCAGCCGTTGTTCATCACGAGGTAAACCATATTCAGGTTTCGCCGCACGACGTGGACGAACTGTCCCATTCCGATCGAAGCCGTGTCGCCGTCGCCCGAGACGCCGAAATAGATCAGGTCGCGGTTCGCGAGATTCGCTCCCGTCGCAACCGAAGGCATACGCCCGTGGACCGAATTAAACCCGTGCGAATTGGACAAGAAATAAGCCGGAGATTTCGACGAACAGCCGATGCCCGAAAGCTTCGCCACCTTATGCGGCTCGATATTCAACTGCCAACACGCTTCGACGATGGCCGCATTGATCGAATCATGCCCGCACCCCGCACACAGCGTAGAAAGCGAGCCCTCATAATAATCGACCGTGTACCCAAGGTCGTTCTTAGGAAAAGCAGGATGTCTAAATGTTGATCGTATGTAAGTCATTTCGTGAATGAGGTCCTTATTTGTCTGACGATATTATCCGCCGTGATCGGCATGCCGTCGTAGTTGAGGACGGAGATGAGCTTTGCGGAGTCGGTGCCAAGTTCGATCATCATCAGGCTGCGGAATTGTGCGTCGCGGTTTTGTTCGATGACGAAGATGCGTTCGTGGGCATCGACGAAATCGCGGAAAGCCTGTCCGAACGGAAACCCACGAGCACGCATCGCATCGAGATGGATATCCTCAGCGGCGAGGAATTCAAGGGCTTCTTCGGCGGCGTATGATGATGTGCCGAAATAGATCACTCCGTCGCATGCGGAGAGAACCACCCCGTCAGCCGAAGCGGCTGCCACCCCTCCTTCGTAAGGAGGGGTGCCTCTGAAGAATTCCGGTTGCGGCACTAATTCTTTCGCTGTGTCCCATTTCCGTGAAAGCCGGTCGACGTTGCGGCGATAGGCGTCGCCGTCCTCGGTATAAACGGCGTATTCGTCACGCGATGAACCACGTGTGACGAACGCACCGTGCGTGGCGTGCGTACCCGGTATCGTTCGGTACGGAATGCCGTCGTCATCGACGTCGAGATATCGTCCGTATTTGCCTTTGAACTGTTCAAGCGGCTGGCTCGGGGCGTGGTCGCTATTCGCCTGCCCGTCGAGTTCTGCCATGACAACCGACATCTCATCCTTGGCTGAGCCGTTTGTCCGCAAAGAGATCTTACTCACAGCCGACATCAGGGTTGCGGTGCTGATGCGGTCGAGCTCTTCGCTCGTCAGATATTTGCCGCGGTCGTATTCGCGTTTGTCGTCCCATACGAGGGCATCGGAAATGTGGTCGTTCATGCCGAGGTCCAGGTCGGTCATGATGATGACTGGCGTTTGAAGCCGCTCGGTCAGGTCAAACGCATCGACGGTCATCTCGAAACACTCTTTCGGCGAAGCCGGAAATAGCAGCGGATGCTTCGTGTCTCCGTGGGAAGCATAAGCCGCCAGCAATATATCTGACTGCTGCGTTCGCGTCGGCATGCCGGTCGAAGGGCCTGTCCTTTGCACGTCGATCAATACGGCCGGGACTTCGGCGAAGTAGCCCAAACCCAGGAACTCATTCATTAGTGAGACGCCAGGACCGCTTGTGGCGGTAAAGGATCTCGCACCGTTCCAGCACGCGCCCATGACCATGCCGATCGCGGCGAGTTCGTCTTCGGCCTGTACGATGGCGTAATTGTTTTTGCCCGTTTCTGCGTCGACGCGGAACTTAGCGGCGTACTTCGCAAACGCATCAACCACGCTCGTCGAAGGCGTGATCGGATACCACGCAGCAACGGTAGCACCGGCGTAAACAGCCCCGAGTCCGCATGCGGAGTTGCCTCCGAATAATATCTTATCGCCGAGCAGATCGCGGCGTTCGACGCGGATATCCAAAGGACAATCGAAGTTCTCTTTGCAGTAATCAACGCCGATGTTCAATGCTTTGATATTGGGCTCGATCAGTTTCTCTTTACCTTTGAACTGTTCGCCGATCTGGCCTTCGAGAACCGCAAACTCAATATCAAGCAACGCTGACAAAGCTCCGATATAAACGATGTTCTTGAATAGTTGCCGCTGCCGCGCATCAATAAACTCTGCATTGCAGAGGGCCATCAGCGGAATACCGATGTGCGTGATGTCGGTGCGGTCATAGCCCGGCGGCAATGGCTTTGACGAGTCGTAGAGAAAATAGCCGCCCGCTCGAACATCGGCGTAGTCTTTTTTCATCGACTGAGGATTGACCGCGATAATCAGATCGACGCCTTCGCGGCGGCCGAGATAGCCCTTTTCGCTGACACGCACCTCGTACCACGTGGGCAGGCCCTGAATATTCGACGGAAAGATGTTCTTCGGCGTTACCGGCACGCCCATCCGAAACACCGCCTTGGTAAACAAGGCATTAGCCGACGCCGAACCGGTCCCGTTCACATTTGCAAATCTGACGACAAAATCATTTACCGACATCCGTATTTCACCTCGCCAGCTTTGGTCACGTTATAAAAGAATTTTTGCATATCCCACGCTGCCGTCGGGCAGCGTTCGGCACAGAGGCCGCAGTGGAGGCAGACGTCCTCGTCCTTTGCCATGATTCGGCCGGTCTTTAGGCCGTCTGCAACGTAAATGTCTTGCTTCAGATTCAGTGAAGGGACTTTTGTGCGGGAACGCAGATCTGATTCGTCGCCATCCGCCGTGAAAGTAATGCAGCTCGTCGGACAGATATCTACGCAAGCGTCGCACTCGATGCATTTTGGAGCGCTGAAAACAGTCTGTACGTCACAATTGAGGCATCGTTCAGCCTCTTTGTATCCAGCAAGCGGGTCAAAGCCGAGCTCGACCTCCTTTTTGCGATCCTTGAGAGTCTGATCTTTCGGGGCTTGCGGTACTGCCAATCGATCATATTCGTCAATTTCACTGTCATAAGCCCATTCGTGGATGCCCATTTTTTGCGAGATCAGATTTACGAATGGATCAAGACGCTTGTTGATATCTTCGCCTTTACACACCAGATCGATCGAAACGGCCGCTTGGTGGCCGTGGGCGACCGCAGTAATAACATTCTCCGGCCCAAACGCTGCATCACCGCCGAAGAAGACCTTTGGATGAGTCGACTGGAATGTCGTTTTATCAACAACGGGCATTTCCCATTTGTCGAACTCAACGCCGCAATCGCGTTCGATCCACGGGAAGCTGTTCTCTTGCCCAACGGCTATTAACACATCGTCTGCGGGATAAAAGGCTTCGGGCTCGCCGGTTGGGACCAGTGAGCGTTTACCGTTCTCGTCATACTTGGCCTCGACCTTTTCGAACGTCATGCCCGCCAGCTTTCCATTTTCAATCACAAACGACTTAGGAACGTGATTGTCGATGATCGGAATGTCTTCGTGCTGTGCATCTTCCTTTTCCCATGGACTCGCTTTCATCGACGCGAAGGGCGATCGGACGATGACCTTTACGTCTTCGCCGCCAAGTCGACGCGCCGTACGGCAGCAGTCCATCGCGGTGTTTCCGCCGCCCAGGACGATGACGCGTTTCCCTATTTTGTCCGTGTGTTCAAAGGCGACCGAGCCGAGCCAATTGATGCCGATGTGAATGTTCGCATCGCCTTCGTGTCGGCCAGGTAGATCAGGCAGGTCGCGTCCACGAGGTGCACCTGTCCCGACAAAAACCGCGTCATAATCCTGCCCTAACACTTCCCTTAGAGACGAGACATAATGCTTGAAATGGGTGTGGATGCCGAGCCGCAAAATATAGTCGACCTCTTCATTAAGCACGTGCTCAGGAAGACGAAACGCCGGGATCTGCGAACGCATAAATCCGCCGCCCTTTATCTGCTCATCAAACAAATGAACTTCGTAACCCAATGGTGCGAGGTCACGTGCGACGGTCAACGAAGCCGGTCCGCCGCCGATCAATGCGACCTTTTTACCATTCGGAGTAAATGGCCCCGTAGGCATATATGGAATAACATCGTCCCGATTGTCGGCAGCAACGCGCTTAAGGCGGCAGATCGCGACGGGCTCTTCGTCGATACGACCACGCCGACAAGCCGGTTCGCATGGGCGATCGCATGTTCTCCCAAGGACGCCCGGAAACACGTTGGAATCCCAATTTATCATGTAAGCCTCGGTATATTTGCCCTCGGCGATCAGGCGAATGTACTCCGGCACCGGCGTATGCGCCGGGCAAGCGTATTGGCAATCAACGACCTTGTGGAAATATTCGGGATCTTGAATGTCTGTAGGTTTCAAAAGGGCACGTTCCTTGTTCTCAGAATTCTGCGACAGTAAGTAAAAGAAAATAATAATTGATGTTCAAGATGTTTGCTAGGAAACTGATCGTAATTAGGTCAAATTTGATCTCTTTTTCTCAGGCTGTACGGAATACCCCTTCGTTGGACGCGAAAACGGTGGTTTCGCTCCGCGGGGCAGCGATTTGAGCCAAGACTTAACAAACCGATGATCGCGTGGTGGCGAAAAGCCACGCTCTCGCGAAAATTTTCGCGACCGATCGTGAAATGCCGGTTACAACACTCATTTTCTGCAACTTATACTGCCTGAAAACCGGTACCACGAGGCATAGCTATTGCACCCATTGGTGTCGTGGACAGCAATATCTTACAACCCCAACTTTCCGACAAAGCGATCTTCAGGATCAGAGGAATATCAAAGGTCTATCATATGGGTGAAGTTGATGTGCATGCATTGAATCAAATTGACTTTGATCTGTTTGAGGGCGAGCTTGTGGTTTTGCTCGGAGCATCCGGCAGCGGAAAGTCTACGCTCTTAAACATCATTGGAGGTCTTGACACTCCTTCCGCAGGAGAGGTGATTTATGCAGATCATGACCTGACCAAAGCCTCTGACCGGCAATTGACGGAGTACCGCCGTGACCACGTAGGATTTGTCTTCCAGTTTTACAACTTGATTCCCAGTCTAACAGCTCTCGAGAACGTGCAGTTGATAACCGAGATCGCTGCGAACCCAATGTCTGCCGAGTCGGCTCTCGATATTGTTGGGCTTAACGACAGGCAAAATCATTTTCCCGCACAACTCTCAGGCGGCGAACAACAAAGAGTGGCGATCGCACGTGCGATCGCAAAACGTCCGGATGTACTGCTGTGCGATGAACCGACAGGTGCTCTGGATTATCAAACAGGAAAGATCGTTCTTGAGGCGATCGAGCTCGTCAACCGCGAGCTAAATACGACCACCGCAGTGATCACGCACAACGCATCGATTGCGCAGATGGCCGATCGAGTGGTCCGCATTGGCAGTGGAAACATAGTCTCGATCGAAAAGAACGTTTCAAAAGCGAAACCTGCTGACTTGATCTGGTGAGATCAATGGAGAAACAAATATGACTTATGCTCATTTGCACCTTATGCTTAACCATTTACCGCTATTTGCCGGGTTATTCGGCACACTTATCCTGGCGTGGGGCTTGCTTCGTAAGTTCGAAAATATACAGTTCGTCGGTCTAATTCTCATTATTCTCAATGCGTTGGCATCGGTACCGGTCTATCTTACCGGCGAGCCTGCGGAGGATGTTGTTGAAAAATTGCCGGGCGTTTCGGAGCAGTTGATCGAAGCGCACGAATCTGCAGCAATGTTCGCGCTTATTATCGGCATAATTGCCGGTGTTGCTGCAATCGTCGCATTCGCCTCTGCAAGATTCGCTTCTAAGAGTTTCAACACGGTAGCGGTCTACGCTGCATTGATCGCAGGCTTAGTCTCAGCAGTTTCGATGGGCTATACGGCCAATCTTGGTGGTCAGGTCCGGCACTCAGAGATTCGACAGGCTCAGACGCTAAGCCCAGCCGGCGAGAAGAAGACAGAAACCCGAAGATCGGGCGATGACGACGATCATTAGCGATGAGACGAGCGCTCACAATAAAATTACTACGTGACATACTCCATCTTCGGGGACAATTACTGGCAACCGCGTTAGTGGTCACGTGTGGTGTGGCATCGTATGTAGCTATGCGAAGCACATATGAATCGCTGGTCTCGACACAAGAAAGCTACTATTCCGAATACCGGTTCGGCGATGTATTCGCACATCTCACAAGAGCACCGCTTTCGGTTCGACAAAGGATCGAACGAATACCAGGGATAGCCGCGGTACAGACTCGAATTGTCTCGAATTCAATACTCGATCTCCCGTACCTTCGTGAACCGGCATCGGGTCGGATCGTATCGATTCCCGAACACAAGGAACCGATGCTGAACGATCTGCATCTTGTTAGCGGACGCTATGTTGGTCTAGGCGCGGCCGATGAGGTGATCGTTAGCAGCTCGTTTGCAAATGCGAACGGATTTGAGCCCGGTGACTCATTTTCGGCAGTGTTGAATGGACGATGGCGTGAGCTGAAGATCGTAGGAACCGGACTCTCCCCGGAATATATCTATGAGATCAGTCCGGGGCAATTATTCCCGGACAATAAGAGATTTGGGATCATTTGGATGAGCGAACGAGCAATTACCACAACGTTCGACATGGACGGTGCGTTCAATGACCTGTCTGTTACTCTTGCGCCCGGAGCCCAACCCGAAGAGCTGATATTGGAGATCGATCGAATACTGGACGAATATGGCGGAATCGGTTCATTCGGCAGGCACGAACAGGAATCCTTTCGCTTTCTTGAGAACGAATTTGGCGAACTCCGCACTTTTGGTACGTTTCTTCCACTTATTTTTCTTGGTGTCACTGCGTTTTTGCTCCATCTTGTTATGGCGCGCTTAGTCAATACTCAGCGCGAGCAGATCGGTCTGCTCAAGGCGTTTGGATATAGCAATAGCGAGATCGGAATGCACTTTTTAGGGCTTGCATTTGCCGCTGTGATAGGCGGGATATTGTTCGGAATCGTTATCGGATATTGGATGGGCAGCGGTATGACATCAATGTATACCGACTATTTTAGATTCCCGATCCTAGCGTTCACATTCAGTTGGACGCTTGTGATCAGTTCGGTCTTGATCGCACTCGGATCTGCCTGCATAGGTGCCTTTTCCGCCGTACGGCAGGCAGTAATGCTTCCTCCGGCCGAAGCAATGAGGCCCATAGCACCTGTCAATTACAAGCCCGGCTTGATCGAAACAATTGACCTGAACAAACACATTTCACCGGAGTCTCGAATGATCTTTCGCAATCTCTCGCGCCAGCCATTCAAAGCCCTTTTGTCTGCGTTCGGTATTGCGGCGGCGGCGGCATTGCTGTTCACAGGCTTTTATTTCGAAGACGCGATCAAAGTGATCGTTGATATCCAATTTGAAAGATCGATCAGAGAGGACGCTATCGTTACGTTCAACCGTCCAAGACCACAACAGGCGAAACTCGATCTTGGGTCGTTGCCCGGAGTGCTGGATGTCGAGGCTTTTCGAGCGGTTCCCGCCAGACTGTCATTCGAGCATAGAGCCAAACGGGTCGGCGTAACCGGGCTCGAGTCCTATCCGGTCCTGCATCGGATCGTCGATCAGGATTCATCCGTCTACCATTTACCGCCGGAGGGTATTGTGTTGTCAAATCCACTGGCAAGAGAACTCGGGGTATCGGCCGGCGAATCTGTGACCGTCGAAGTGCTCGAAGGGTCCAGGGTGATCAAGAAGATCAATGTGACCGGCACGGTTGCCGAACTCATGGGCATGAACGCGTATATGCAGATCGGTGCACTCAACCGCTTGGTAAATGAGGATGACGTGATTTCCGGAGCCTATATTCGATCAGATCCACTGACTGAAGATCTGCTTTACGCCCGATTGAAGCGACTGCCGGAAATAGCCGGTGTAAGTCTTCCCGGTTCAATAAAACAGAGCTTTAACGAAACGTTTGCGCAAACGATCGGCATTTTCACTTTCGTGCTTGTTCTTTTTTCGAGCGCGATCGTGTTTGGAGTGGTTTACAACACGGCGCGCATCACGTTGTCGGAACGAGGCCGGGAATTAGCTTCCCTCCGTGTGCTTGGATTTTCAAAGAAAGAGGTCACGGTAATTCTCTTGGGTGAACACGCCGTCTTGACCATGCTTGCGATCCCTCTCGGATTCCTGGCGGGCATCGCAACGTGCTACAGCATGAATAATCTGATCGACAATGAATTGTTAAGGCTCCCTATGGTATTTAGTCAGAGGACATTTTTATTGACGGCGATCTATGTTGCTGCGGCGGCGGTCATCTCTGGTCTTCTGGTCTCGTGGCGATTGCGGGGACTAGACCTTATTGCTGTCCTTAAAACGAGAGAATAACATGTTAAACGTATCAAAAAAACAGATGCTGTATCTTGCGGCGGCTGTCGTTGTCGGGCTCATATTGGCTTGGCTGCTGCTCAGCGAAGAGTCGACATCCGTTGAGGTAGCGACGAGCCGGCGTGGGCCGATGACAGTTGCGGTCGAAGCGGAAGGTAAGACACGAGCTCGAGTGAAGATAACGGTCAGCGCACCGGTTTCCGGACGGATGTCGCGGATAAAGTTGACTGAGGGCGACTTCATACCACACGACTATCCGATCACCGAGATCGATCCAAATCCGCCGGTCCAGCGGACTCCGGATAAGCGGGACGAACTCCCAAACATATATGCTGCCAGAGTGTTTGCTCCGATCGCCGGGAAAGTGCTGAGGATCGCTCAAAAGAGCGAAGGTTTCGTTACCGCCGGAACCCCACTGATCGAGATCGGCGATCCGGACAATATCGAGATCGTCGTGGACGTGCTCTCGACCGACGCGGTAAAGATACCGCCCGGTGCGCCTATCATGGTGATCAATGAAAGCTCGACAGAACCGTTGAAAGCCCGTGTCCATCTGATCGAGCCTCAAGCCACAACAAAGGTCTCGGCACTCGGCGTCGAGGAGCAGCGGGTAAATGTGATCGGCGAGTTTTTTGTCCAAAGCGCCAAAGTTCGGAGACAATTACCGCGTCGACGTGAGCATCATCGTATGGGAATCAGATGATGTTTTGACAATTCCCTCAAGCGCCTTGTTTCGGAGTGGAGATGAGTGGAATGTATTTGTAGTCGAATCCGGCCGTGCCAGACAGAGAGCTATAAAAACGGGCCGGCAGAATGCCGAGAGCACGCAGATAGTCGAAGGAATTTCAGACGGCGAGATCGTGATCCTTCATCCGCCAAGTCAAATAGTAGACGGAGCAAAAGTATCCACGAGGTGAGGTGCCCCAAAGAGATCCTTTGAACCCAAACTATAGATGGTACTTTTCGTGCAGTACGCCGATCGACGCCATCATGTAGAGCACGGGATCCATTGACGCACGGGCCGCGTCATCCATCGTTGCGACGCCATCTAGCATCTTAATGACGGCCGCATGGTCGAAGAACGGCACCGAACGAAAACTCTCGCTCCGCAAGATGTCCTGCAGCATAATGTACATCGCGTCGTCGTTTCGCCTAGTGGTCGGCGGTGCGAGGAAAGGCTGCTTTAGCCCCCTATAGACCTCATCGGTGATATACGGTTTGACGGCTTCGCGAAGCAGATATTTTAGTGTTCCGCCCTTTGCGAGCATCGCAACCGGGATCGAACTCACGTATTCGAACAGTTTGTGATCGAGAAACGGCAGACGCACTTCAACCGCGTTTGTCATATCGAGGCGTTCGGCGGCTAGTACGTAGTTGACGAAGAGCGACTTCATCCATAGATACAGGATCTGCTTCGCCGGTTCCCTGCCCAGCAGGGTTTTGCGATAGTCAAACTGCCGGAAAAACTCGCGGTACGGATCGCGGCCGGGGAATTTCGCTGTAAGTTCCGGTGCGATGATAGTGTGTAGAAAGTCGAATTTCTCCGCGACATAATCCGTCAAATTCGGCGGGAAGGCGAGAATGTGGCTGAGGCGTGCGAGCCACGGCGAGGTCGCGGCGATGCGGCGTTCGGTCTCGGTCTTGGGCTTAAAAAGACGGGCGAACATTGTTGCATACTTCGCCATCGCGGACGATCCGCTCGCGAGAACCGCCTGGCTTGAGAAATCATATCCCGCGAAAAGTTCGTCCGCACCTTCGCCGCCGATGACGGTCTTGTAGCCTTCGGCCCGCACGGCTCGGCTGAGGTGATAGCGGGCCGCTCCGTGGGCGTTATAGTGGATCATCTCGCCTTTCCAGACAGAATCGTAGAAAACATCGGCGAAGTCCGTGCCTTTCACGGCGATCGGTCGAAACTCGGCACCCGCATGTTCAGCCATTCGTCTCGCGGGCCCGCTTTCGTCGAAATCGGGATGATCGAACGCGATCGTGAACGCCGTAAACTTCCCTTCCGCATAACGGCTCGCCATCCCAAGTACGGACGAAGAATCGACGCCTCCGCTGAGATAGCATCCGACCGGCACATCGGCACGCATTCGCAGACGGATCGCCTCGTCTAGCATCGATCGCACCGTTTCGATACACTCCGTTTCGGATGTGTGTGGATGTGCGGCGTTCGCCTTTGGATAGCCGACGTCCCAATAGCGTTTGACCGTGACCTTTCCGCGTTGTGCGATCAGGTAATGGCCGGGCGAGAGTTGGCGAACATTGCGGAACAAAGTCCTGTCCTGGTCGAACGAAAAGAAAAGGTTCTGGAACACCGATTCCTGGTCCCATGCGGCGCGAACACCGGCGGCGAACAGCGCCTTTGCTTCCGATGCGAGCTTTAGCCCGTCGGCATCCTGCACGTAGAACAGCGGCTTGATGCCAAAACGGTCGCGGGCGGCGAAGAGCGTTTCGTTCTCTTCGTCCCAGATGACGAACGCAAATTCCCCTCGCAGATGTTCGAGGCATGCCGGCCCCATTTCTTGATACAGATGCAGGGCGATCTCGCTGTCGGAACGCGTGCGGAATTTATGGCCGCGGTTCTCGAGTTCGCGTGTGATCCGTTCGAAATCGTAGAATTCGCCGTTGTGTATTATGTGCAGCTTGCCGTCTTCGCCGGCGATCGGTTGGGTGCCGGTGACGAGGTCGATGATGTTCAGACGTGCGTGGCCGAGAGCGGTGCGTCCGTTCGGCGAAACCCAACTGCTCTGTTCATCGGGTCCGCGTGGAATAAGCGCGTCAATCGACCGGCCGAGAGCGTCAGAATTCACCGGCCTGTCATTATTGAAAATCGCAACGATCCCGCACATATCTAAAACACCGCCCGTTCGCCGTCACAGCTAAACATCATCAACAGTACATTATCAAATTCGCCCGGGCCGCCGTTTGGGTCGATGCGTTCGAAGGACGAATGGGCTTCGACGACGCCGACAGGCCTTGCGACACGGCAATAGCGGTTCGCGGTGCGTTCGAGGATGTTTGAGCGCAGTTCCTGCCGCCGCTCGGGCGGTATTTTAAGCCACGTGATGTCGTGAATATAAAAATCGAGCAGCACACCACGCAACGAACGCACGAACATCGCGTCCGGATCGACGTCAACACCATTAGCAACGACGCGGTAGTGCGTCGCATAGTTCCGGTTGTCGATCCAGTTGAATAGCTGATATTGCTGAGCGATGCCCATGATCCAAAGCGCACCAAAAAATGTCATTTGCACAGAATCGAGCCCGTCCGCGCGTCCGTCGACGAGTTGCGGACGGTTCTCGCGGGAAATGACCTCGCCCGACTTCATCTCACGTGGTGCGGTTCGCCAGTTTATCAGAGAGACCGAGCTGACCATCGCCAGCGTCAGTGCGGTGACCATAAATAGTGCGACGGCGCCGGACAAACCGAATCGTTTTGAACCCACCGGCTCGATATAGACGCCGCGAAACCATGTCATCAGCTCTTCGCGGAACATCAGGATCGTCGTCGCTGCACAGGCAACGTTCGCGTACGGGATATTCAGAGTTGCTACGGAGCCGAGATGCAGCCCGAGGAATGCCGCGAGCATCACGTACTTTGCCCAATGCCCACGCCGCAGTACGAACATCAGCGGCACCAGGGGCTCGAGAATGAGCGTCGCGTAGTTAAATATCCTCAGCAGTGGGATATGCCCGGCGGTCCAGGTTGAACTGTAGTACGACACCGGCAGCTTGAATACGACGTACAGAGCGGTGCCGTCGAGCCACATCGGGCTCGTCCATTTCCAGAGACCGGCAACTAGATAGAGCAGCGTCAGATTCCCGAGGAAAAGCCGCAGGGTCGCTCCGGGCACGGTGACAGTTTTCCAACGTTCCCCCGCCGCACGGCGGTCCCGCAGCCATTCGCCAAGCACCAGCGTGCGTCCGACCGGCATCACCAGCATCCAGAACAGCAGCAGATGCATGATCGAATCATCGACATACATCACAATAAAGTTCCGCCGATACGTACTGACTGCGATAATGTACAGGATCAGGAAAAAGAACTTAACACGATACCCGAGGATCAGCGGTACGCAGCACGCGATGGCGATCCCGAACGCCGCGTAGAACCATTCGATGCTCATCCAATCGCGGAATATTCCGATCTCGGTGAACCAATACATCTCGAGTATCAAACGGTGGTCGAGCAATCCGTCGGGCCCGCTGAAATCCGCCGTCTCGGCGAACGTCCGCACAAAATACACCAATATCAGCACGCCCGTCACCACGCGAAACATATCCAGCGGCAAAGCATCGACCGGGCGCGTCAATGCGGCAAACGCGCGTGAGCCGAATGCAGTCCCGCCATTATGTGATGTCTTTTCGTCCATTCCACAGTCGAACCGAACGCGCCATCCGGGCCCAATTTACCTTTAATTTGAGTGTGTGAGCGACAATGTCTATGGAATAGTAAATGAAGTTACAATTTTACGCCAACGGCAAAGGCATAAACGCGAGCGTGAAAACGCTTCCCAAGATCAATTACCCGAGTTAGCGGATCTGCCCGGCCGCAGCGAGGCGGATCGTAGCGGTAGGTCTGGTCGTTGATCCTAGTTCGAAATAAACTCAAGATCCTCGACCGTATCGTTGAGCGTCAATATCTGTGGCGTGAAGACGTATCGTTTACTCGCAACCGCAACCGTATACGTGCCTCCCGCGACAATGTCGTCAAATCGAAAATACCCGAGCGAACTTGTGCTTGTGCGGAGTGACGTACCGTTCGCTGATGTGATCGTGACGATTGCGTTCGCGATGCCGCCGCTTTGCGAATGCACCCGGCCGCCGACCGAGACATTTGCCGCTGTCGGCGGGAGCAGGTACCACATTCCATAGCCGTGTGTTCCGACGAGCAGTTTGTTGTCGGACGGCCGTAGAGCGAGGCTTGAGACAACGGCGTTGCCCATTTCGGACGGGCCTTCCTGTGACCAGATCGTGCCTGCTCCGGCAGGAGTTGTCGTCATATAAAGCCCGACCGATGTGCCGACGAAGTATTCCGTGCCTGCCGTCTTGCGCAGGATCGCAGAGCTCCTCGCCGACGGCAGCGGAATGTTGCCTTCGATAGCAGACCAGGTTGGGACGACCGAGCTAGCGTCCATCGTCAAGAATATACTCGAGACGCCGTAATTGGAGAATGTGACCATCACTGTGTCGTCCGTGGTGGGATCGACGGCGATACTGCTGATGTAAGCGCCGACCGGGAACGCCGGGGAGCTTATATCAACGGGAGGTGCCCCGGCTCCGATGAATGCCGGATCGTCAAGCCTGAACAGTTTAGGCGGAACCGTGAATGGCGAGGTCGTGTCGCTCGCACCGATGTACAAGCTCGACGTCGCCGGGCTGTATGCGCCTCGGGCGGGCGTGAGTGCGGTGATCTTCTTGTCGGGTGAGACCGCGGCCGTCACGCCGGTCATTGTCGTCCATGTCGCGCCTGTGACCGTCGAAGCGGACGATGTCCGGTAAAGAACACTGTCATTTGCGTAATAGAGGATCTCCGAATTGTCCGAGTCTAGCTTGAACAGCGTAACAAAAAGCCCCGTTCCCGTTCCGGCCTCCGGCGTCGGCGTTATATACGAGCCGGCAACGCCCGGGGCGAGTGTCGAGTCCCTCCTAAATATCTCTCCCAACTGAAATCCGACATATTCGTACTGAATCCCCGCAATCAGATCGGTCAGTCCGACGGAAACGCCATCGCCGCCGAGTACCATTTCATAGCTCGTGCCGCTGCCGCCGATGTTTCGCGTCGAACCGTTATCCTGAGCGCCCCCGATCACCTTGGCGTTACCGAGCCGCGGATCCACATCGACGTAATAATACTGGTAAGTTCGGTAACCGACGTTCATTTGCGTCCACGCGACGACGGGTTCGAGGTTTGCGGTCGTGCGTTGAATGCCGCCGTCGTTGCCGCAGAGCATCGTTGTCGAACTGATCGGCGAGAATGCAAATGAATGTATGTCCGGATGTGAGGACAAATACAGTGCATAACCGCCGGTGCCTGCGTAGCCGCCGATCCTGGTCCATGACAGTCCTCCGTCGGTCGAACGGTAGGCGTTCGTTCCGCCGATGAAGAGCGTCGAGGCGTCGTCGGGTTTTACGGCGATCACAATGTCGTAGCCGCCCTGCACCGCGAACGGGTCGTTGCCCGCAAGGCAGCCGGCGGCGTCAGGCAATGTTGCGCTCAGGTCTGTCCATGTACCGCCGATGTCGTCCCAGCGGAATAGTTCCGCTTCTTTGACCGATGTTGGGCAAGCTGGGGCAGTGCCGCTGAAATACATCGCGTACAGGAATTTCTCATCGCTCGGTGCGATCGCCAGCACGACGCGGCCGTACGAAGGCTCGCTGTTCCATCCCGTCGGCGAACCGCCCGGCCCGACTCCTGCGATGCGTGTCCACGACAACGGATCGCCGGACGTCGGTCCCGGAGGTGACGCCCACACGCCGTCAACGCCCGAGTCATTCGTGCCGGCGAACGCCGCGTACAATCGACCGGTGCTCGACACCACGATGTCGGTGAACTGGCTCGAGAACGAAAGCGGCCCCGCGAGCACGCTGGTCCACGTCGCCCCGCCGTCGATCGAGCGGCGAATGACCGCGGCACAAGCTATGTAGACGTTGCCGTTCGTCGGATCGACGATGATCTTGGTTATGTAATCCTCGGGAACGGTAAATGATTCGAGCGCGGTGGTATTTGACATCGGCAAACGTGCCCACGTCTCGCCGTTATCGATCGATTTGTAGACGCCGTTGCCGGAATAGCTCGCGCCGGAGCCGCTTGCCGAGTTGCCCGTCGCTTCGCCGACGCTGTAGTACCATGTGTCCTCCATTCCCAGCCGCGTGTCCTGTGCGATGCTGGTGCAGCTGAAGTGTTCGCCGAGCGGGCTCTTGCGTGTCCAGGTCGCGCCGTCGTCGATCGATTTATAAACGCCGCCACTGACGCCGCCGGCGATGATGACGCGGTTCATGGCGCCGTCGAATCGCACGTCATAGACGATCGATCGCGTTCTGCCGCCGAGATTGTCGGGGCCTTGGAATGTGTACGAATTGACCAGCGGTCGCCCGGAGAGCTTTTGCCGTTCTAAGACTGCCCTCGCCTGAGCCCGTTCCGCCGCGAATGATCCCTCGGGGATCATTTCGGTCTGCGGATTGCGTAGCATAGTCATCTCATAGTCGTACGCGCCCTGAATGTCCATCGCTTTGTCGCCTTTCTTGCGCACGAATGTCCTTTCACAACCCAAAAGTGCGGCGAACGAGAGCAGGACGAGCAATGTCAAAAGAATAATTAGACCGCGGCGGGAAAAAAGCGAACGGATCGTCGGCGTGTTCATGGCGTAGAGGCTCCTTTACCTTGACGCCAAGTGCCTCAGGCCGTGAACGCTTGGCGTTCGTAAACAGATCTTGCGGTATTTCGGAATATTTGACGAGGAATGCTGAAAATGGAAAGAGACAAGTCAGCCGTCAACAGCAACGCCCCCTTGTCATCTAATTCGAAAGTATCGGCCTGAAATTAATTCCCCACAGCATATTACACGTCTGCGGATAAAGCAATACTTTTTTACGCGCCGAGCACCGTTCACTTTCTGACGACCAGGACGGAGCAGTTTGCGTGATGTGTCACACGGTCAGAAACAGAACCAAGCATTGCACGCGACCAATAGCCGCGGCCGTGAGAACCGACAACGATAAGATCCGCCTTCCATTCGTCCGCAGCCTCGACAATTCGGCGCGCCGGCGGGCCCGAGAGAACCTCATACAAAACGCTCGTCATTCCGCTTGCGGCCAGAGCTTCGGCCGAAGCGGTCACCATCCGCAGTGCCGTCACATATGCTGGATTCTCCATGTTTATCAGCTCATCGGTCGATTCGATGATCGTTTCGAGTTCGGTGCCTGCCGCAGGTTCGATGACCGTTACCACTTTGATCTCGGCGGCGGCATTTCCCTTCAATAGTCCAGCCGCTACCTTCACGGCGTTGTCGCCAAATTCAGAACCGTCATTTGCTATTAAGATCTTCATATTCTTGCCTCCGCCACTATTATAACGCCGAGCTGTTACAAAAGCGTGAACATGATCGTTAAAGCTGATGGCTATGAATAAATATATTCGGCGTGCCGGCTCGGGCATTCTGATTTCGGCGCGTGATAGTTGTCATGCAGGTAGTTTGAATATCTCCCAGTCCTTGCGGAGGCTGGTTTCGAGTTCGGTAACGAGTTGGGCCTGTTCTTTGAGATCCGGGCGTGAATAGGTGTTGTGGAGTATATCGAACATCTTCACGAGCTCGATCGAAACCGTTAAATAGACGTCGTCTTTTTCTTCTTCAGTAAGTGCCATGTTATTTGCTCCACATAATCAGTTGAGATCAACATACTCCGCTAAAAACACAATTTCCGTACGTTATCGCACAGATGATCGCGGCTGCACCTAATGCTGCGTCCGCTCCAAACGTTCATGCCGTGAGCCAGGCGATGGCATCGGATTCCGAAGGGGTTACGAGCAGGTTTGCACCGCGGTTTACGGCGGCGAGTTCACCGAGTTTTGAGATGTGTTCGGCGGGCAGCATGATAGCGACCTTTAGCCTAGGGCCGAATGTCTTGGCAAGATGGCTGCCGAGGGCAAACTTATCTGCTTCGCTCATCAGCGTCGAGTATTCAAACGAATCGACCAGCACGCGTTTGCTGTCATTACGGACGGCCTCCGCCTTGATATTGTCGATAAATGCGTACATCTCCTCGGCCGAATGATCGCCGACCGCCGTCAGCTTCAGATATTCCGGCCCGTTCTCTACCGTCAGTTTGTAGCCCATAAAGATTCTTACCCGAACACCGCCCGCCGCCAATCGCACGAGATGCAATACGATGGTGCGCAATTATAACAATGATCGTGAGAATAGTATGTTCGTCAGTGAGCGATACTTCCCTTTTGGGTCGCTGTATCTACCACAACTGCGGGATCCGTGCTGCTGTCGGCTGCGGCTGAGGTATCATTAAGCTATCGACGGGCCGCGGGATCAGCTCAACGTTCTGTAGGAATTTATTACCCATTCCGGTGAGGATCCAATCGATCGATGCACCGGTCACCTTTTGAATGCCCAGCAGCATCTCGACAGATGGCATTTCGTCGCCGTCTATCACTTCGGCTAGTTCGTGCGAGTTCATTCGCAGTTGAAGAACTATATTCCGCATTTCTGCGTACCCGAAAAGCGACAGTATCCGCCCGCCGATATCAAACGAGGTCATCTGAATCGCATCCCGCGTGAACAACCGTTCGCCCTTTTCCGAGGTTTCGCACATCGGCTCGAATCTGTCTCTACAATTTCGCATGACAATTACCTCGCAGCGCCGCGTCTTCTTTTAATGCACTTAACGTATAAAGATAATATCGCCGCAACGAGTCGCGGAATGTACGCTACCGCACCGATCGGAATGTTCTAAGACGTGCGCGAAGAAACTCGCAGATCTAATAAGGATTCGACCGTCTAGAGGTTTGCTGTCTGTCGTTTCGGCGGTTTAATGCAAGATCATGAAGTTCCGTTCCTCGTCGCGGATGATCTTATAGCATTTGCAGGCGGCGGCTTCGAGGGCGATACGGTCGGGGATCACGAGGCGGTTGCGGCTGTACCTGATCAAATTCCTGTTCTCAAGCGATGCGAAGGCTCTATCGACCGCTTCGGGCCTTTCTCCGAGAATGTTTGTGAGGAAATCATGCGTCACCAGGATCTCGCTGGTCTCGATGCGGACGCTCGTCATCAGGATCCAGCGGACGAGACGTTTCTCGATCTCGTGAAAGCGATGGCACGCGGACGCGAGCGAGGTCTGCACCATTGTGACATAAGAAAAACGCAAGAGCATACGTCGCAAGGTCTCGGCATTGGCGCATTCGATCTCAAAATCCTTCGCGGCCATCCTCATCGCCGTTCCGTCAGCCTGAACAACCGCCCGATACGGCGCAACTTTATCTCCGATCACCGCCGGCAGCCCGACGATGCCTTCGGGGCCGACCAGGCCGATCTCCAGAGTCAAATCTTCCGGCCCAACCGCCAGCAGCGTGGTGACGGTGCTTATCGGAAAATAAACATGTTCGATCAATTCGCCGCGATCAAAGATCTGTTTGCCGAATGTCAGGTCAACCTTTTCGAGTTTCGGCACCAATCGTTCCAGTTCGTTGCCGGGCAGAGAGGCAAGCAGCTTATTCGCGGTCGGGGTAATTATATTATTCACACTTCTCCTTCGTTCAGGCTCAATGCAGAGGAAAAACCAACAACGCGGGAGCGATAATTCTACAATGCAAAAGTTCAACACATAATTCTGTGCGTTTTCGCACAAAGCGAAAGCGGCAGAAACGCGAGTGTGAACGAGCGTGCCGAGTCTCGTGATCACGTTGGCACGCTCCTTAACAGTCGCGTTTCCGCCTTTGCCCGTGTTTACGGGCTTTTTCTTCGAATTCAATGATTTTATTTGAGAGGTGGCGGCGGAGCCGCGTTGGTTTTGTTTTGGGTTTTACTGGAAAAGCATAGCTTTTCCTCAAATAGGGCCGCAGAGCGGCTTTGGAGAAACTGGTTTTCGGCGGAGAGAAGGAAATTTGTTCCGGAGAGAAATTAGTTTGTGGCCGAGAGAAGGAAGTTTGTTTCGGATAGAAAGTGATCTGTCAGGGAAAGAAGTTTTTCCGTGGCAGATTTTCTTGTTTTTGCGGGAGAACGGTTTCTGAAAATGGCGGAGAATTCTTGTCCGGGAGAAATAAAAATTGGTTTGGGAGAGAAAGAAGGTAGTGGGGGACAAATAGAATCGTTTTTGGGAGAAATTAGTTTCGATCTATGAGAAATAGTTATTGATTTGTCATAGATTTTCTTTTGGGAATCGGGGGATTTTCGCGGGAACAGGGGAATAAGGTTTTCGAGAAATGCGTGCGGGGCAGTAAATACAGGCATTTCGTGCGTTTCATATTACGTCGGGTGAAACGCCCTTACTTCGTGCGGGCCTTTGCCAAAGAAAGGGCCGCGAACATTACGCTCGCGGCCTTTGTTTTATTTTCGATCGGAGCAAGATTGGAGGACTAGAGACACATAAGTGAGATGGAGGTGTAGGCCTCGAGCATCTTTTTCACGGTGACGTCGCATTTTTTGCCGTTGATCATGTAGTCTTTGTACTTTTCTTCGTACTCAGACATCTCCGGCGTGCCGGTTAGATCGAGTCCGACTGCCTGCTCGAGGGCTTTGGAGGTGACAAAACCGCGAACCTTTTTGCCATCGATCTCCATTTCCCTAAAAGTGAATCTGAGGACCGTCTGTTTCTTCGTAATATTGTCGTACTGAGCGTAAACGCTGCCGTTCTCGATCTCGTAGTCGACCGAATACATTTTCTGCGTTAACTTTTGGCCGAGTATCGTGTTCATCTCGTCGACCGATTTGCCCAGAAGCGATGGCAGATCCACCAATTTCTTCACTGGTTTGGCAGAAGAATTACTGTTCGCAGAACTGTTGCTCACAGGCCCGCTGCTCGCCCCAAAACGCCCACAGCCCAATACCACCACAACCAACATAGATAAAACTAAAATAAGCCTCATTCTTACCATTCCCCTTTTTTGTTAAACATATGTCTGCGAAAGTGTAGCACAATGCGATGCATGCCCGCCGATCCTTTCTCCTCGGAAAATCTGACTCGTGTGTATTGGCAATTTCACTGCACACAACGAACTGACACGGCGTAGCCCGCCTCGGGATTTGAGAAGCGGTAGATCATACCGCTGTTGGCCTCGATGCGGCGGCGGTACACGTTTCGCTGACCATTGATCGTCCGGCCTGTCGACGTCCAGAAATAAGAGCGCGGACGGTCGCCGCCGATCCCGTCGAAAGTCGCGCCGTTTTTGCCGAACGTCGCGAATCCCGAGATCTTAAAATCAAGACCCGAATTTCCGCCGACCTGCAGCATGAGGCTTTCGCGATATCCTCTCGCCGTAGAGTAACCGTCGACCATCAACTGGTTCTGCGGCATCCCGAGAGATTTCTCAAGATCCATCCAGTCATTATCCGTCGGCAAACGCCAACCCGTTGGACACGCCTTGAGTGCACCGTCGAAAGTATAGAGCATCCCGAGATCTGCGCAGGCTTCGTCGTCATCGTCGAAGCAGATCGAATCGTCGTCCATATCATAGCGAAGGTTTTCCCTAAACCACGTCAGGTTCCCCAGCTTCTTAATTCCGTAAACCTGCCCGTCGCGCGAATCCTTAAAGCTGGTCTTTGGTGACGTTTTTTGGGCGGCGGCAATTCCTGCAACCAACAAAAACATCGATATTATGGCAATTGTGCGTTTCATATATTTACGTCTTACTCAGTTTTCCTCTTATTGAATTGCAAATGGTGCGAGCAGACGTTCCCACGAGCGTGAGATCTGTTTCCATTCCCATGGACAGCGATCGGCACGAGCCTTTGGCAGTGCACCTTCAGTGACAAGGTCAGCGAAGCCTTTCGGATCCGAACCGTAGGCAAGACAGACAGTGTTGAAATACCGCTGCTTGTCAAGTGAATGTTCATCAGCCTCGATCGGATTGGCCTCGAACCATTTCAACTGTTCAGGCGACATCTTTGCATTGTTAGCTTCCCGGAGATCATCTGCCAAAAGATGTGTGTAAGCACCGTCGAACACGGCATCCACGTCATCGTCGTCACCAGAGCTGAGAAGGACCACGGTCGCAAGTTGGTCGACAGCATCTTCTTCCCTGCCCGTGATCGGCAGATCAAGAATTCCGACAAGGGCATGGCCGACTTCGTGATACATAACGAAACGGATCGAGCCGATGAGGGCTTTTGTCACTTCTGCGTTGTCGTATTTACCGGTCTCATCCCGCTGGTCGTTGATGTGCAGGTTGTTGAAATGCCGGACAAACTCATAACAGAGCTGTATCGCCTTGGCCTGCGGCGAATAGAATGCGTTGATCTTGCCGCACTGGATCGCAGTGACCGTCAGATCGCTCGGCATACGGAAATTTGCGTTGATCATGTCGGCGAATTCTTCGAGGATCCTATTGCCTTGGACAAATTTCTGATACGGAACGAGCGACGGATCGGTCGGCACATCATAACGGACCCTAACCTGCCGGCCAGCTGCCGGCCGTTGAGCATTCTGTGCGATCGCATTTGTGGCTGAACAAGTAACAGCCAGTAAGCATGTTAGCAATGCTAGTTTGAATTTCATCGTTTCTCCTTATTTCTTTGCGGCGTGTTTCCTTTTAAGATTGGCGAGATATTTTACATCGCCATTTTCAGACACCGAACCAGTCCGCGAACAATTGCCTACGTAAAGATCCGCGGCCGTCCCATGGGCGTAGACGAGATATTTTTTGCCGTTCTCAAACCGATAACCGCACATCGCGCTGTCCAGTGCGGTCTTGATCGTTATTTCCGACATGCCGGTTCCCTTCCAAGTGTAATTAACAGCGAGTTTGACGAGCCAGTAATTTCCGTCCGATGTCTTCCCCATAGAGATGACCTTGCCCGAAAAAATGGCGTCGGAATCTTTGTATGCGTTCGATACCTGTGTCTTTAACTTTCCGGTAGGTGCAATACAGCTGCACGCCAGCGAAGTCTCAGCGGCGGCGAAAGTGAACGCAATGATCGCGAGCGTGATGTAGATGGATCTCTTCATATTTCTATTTGAATATGGTTGACGGATCGGTCCTCGGCAAAGGGAGTCTCATTGCCGCGATCTTTTGCGACGTTGCGGCATCGATGTTGAGGCCCCACTTTCTGAAAAACGGTACGAGATCATTCCTCGTAACGTAACACATCATATAAACAAACTTATTTGCTTTATCTGCGTCGGTCTCTTTAGGGTTGTAGATCAATGACTGTTTGCGAAACTCCTTATGTAATCGCGTAAATGCTTCCCAGCCGTAAACCGATTTGAGCTGATGGAACATCACGAGCTTCGTAAAGAATTCGCCATATTCGGCCGAATTGATGACCATGTAGTTCTTATTCGGGTTGGCGATATAGCGGCGTGCCATTTCAAACGACGAAACGGTGTTTTTACCCTCTTTATTGTTGAGCTTGGACGGCAGGCCGAACTTTTCCTGTACATAGAGCGAGTACATATTGACCTGAACCTCGACGATCGCACTAAACGTCCAACTCCGCTGCTGATAAGTGTGCCCGGTCTCGTGCCAGTATCCCCATTCGGTGCCGAGGTCCCGAGTGAGAGCGGTAAAATTGTCGCGTTTCATTCCGATGAAGTAATCCGAGGCGTATGCATAGTATTTATCCGATTCAGGAGCCGGAGTATATACATCGACCAGATAATTGATGCGGTTGCGGGTCTTCATATTCTCCGGCAAAGAATCATCGAACCCGGCAAGCTGATCATCAAGATCGATCATTTTGTGGATCGTCTCGAACATCGCCTCGACATCCTCGATCGGGTGTTTTAAATAATCCCGCGATGGAAGTGTGACCAGGGCTTTGTCCGAGACGAGCTGCACGTAGGTGTCTTCCATATTTTCGATGGCGTTTTCCCAGTCCTCATCTTCAGTCTCGCCGACGACGTAAAACGGAATTGCCGTGCCGCCGGTTACCTTGACATCGACGGTTGTTGGATCGGTGTCGTAGCCGTTTCGTTTGACGAAGATGAACGAAAGGATGCCATCTTTAGTAGACGTGACGGTGTTTGCACCTTCGCGCAATTCATTTTCCTGGGTACCGTTATTCTTTGCCCACATCGGTTTGAATCCGATCATGGTCGAGAGTTTGTAGTCTTCGTCTAGACCGCTGACGTTGACCGAAAACCGCTCGCCTCGTCGAACCCAAAGCCCGGAAGGCTGATAATCGCAGAGCACTCTTCTGTGCGTCCGTACTATCTCGGTCTTGGCCTCGGTCTGTGAGACGAGAGTGTACTCTTTTGTCTTGTTGTTAAAGTCCTGAGCACTTGCCGTTATCGAGACGAACAGCAGCGTCACAATCAGAAAAACTCTTGATCTCATAATTATTGGTGGTCCCGCTCGGCGGATCATTTGTTAGTTTTGATGTTGTCCAGATTTGTCGCCCAATCGATGATCGCTTGGGGCGCTTTGCTTCTGCGTTCATTGAAATAGCGTGTGGGTTTTTCGGTATTAAAGATAGCTGCGTGGACGGTGTTGTTCTTAAAATTTATAGCGATCGCCGATTCCAACTGCGTGCAGGCGTGTATGAGACAGCCGCTCGCAAACAGCACGCTGCCATCTTTCGCGATCGGTGCGAGCGTTTCGAATGATTCGATAAACTCGTCGTAGCTCTTGGTTCCCATAAGCTTCTTCAGACGTGCTTTGATGATCGAATTATTCAAGAATTTATCCGAATACTCGCCGCTCCAGGTCGCAATGCCCGCGGGTAACGTAGTCGGCTTCGGTTTAATAGACTGGGAAAATACGGAAATACTCAAAATGCCGGCGATAATGGTCGCAGATACTATTAGTTTCATAGATCGTTCTTCGTTCAAATCTTTCTATTTAGGCCTCCTCTAAGAAGATCCGTGATATGGCCAAATACGGCTGCGATCGTTTTCATGGATCGTTCCATATTCCTGATTTAAGACCAAACAACACAGGGTATACGACCGTAGTCTGAGTACAACTTAGAAAATCGAATTGAGGGATTTGAGTGATGCTACACTCTTTTCAAAATTAAACAATGCTTCGCAAATCACTTATGGAATCCATTAGCATCTCTGATGTCGCTTTTCCGCCTTGTGATCGCCACAAAATTTATGAACCTCTATTTTCTTTTGTCAGAAAACAAATTATCATAGGTTCGGCGGTCCCTTGCCAATATCAAATCGATCCTATTTCGAATAGAACTGCCGTCGCCGACGGGCGCCGCATTCACTAACTACATGCACATCATACTTTTGGCTTCGCTCGAAGCGTTACTTGGCATTCCCGATTGGCTGGGCTTGGTTCTTGTGTTCGTGTTGGGGACGTGTATCGGCAGCTTTCTGAATGTTGTCATCCACCGCGTACCGAATGAGCTTTCACTCTTGCCTTCATCGGCTTGCCCGAATTGCAAGGCCTCGATCAGGTTCTACCATAACGTGCCGATCTTCGGCTGGTTGATGCTCGGTGGTAAATGCAAAGACTGTAAGGAGCCCATCTCTTGGAGATATCCGGCGATCGAGGCCTTGACGGGCCTTGTGTTCCTGATCGTTTACATGCAGATTGGGCTGACGCCATACCTACCTGTCGCATTTGCGTTCGTTTCGACGATGATCGCTCTTATTTTTATTGACGCCGGGCATATGATCTTGCCGAATGTGATCACTTATCCGTTGTTCGTCATCGCTTTGGTCATTCGAGTGGTGTATCCCATCGTGTTTGAAGGAAATTATTTTACCGACACCGCATATGCGCCGATCTCATATTTGAACACCTGGCCGGCATGGGCCGTTTCGCTCGCCGGGGCGTTGTTCGGAGCATTGGTCGGCGGTGGTTCACTTTGGCTCGTCGGTGCGATATGGAAGGCACTGCGTGGCGTAGATGCGATGGGGCTTGGCGATGTGAAGCTGCTCTTAGGATTAGGTGCTCTGCTCGGATGGCGTTTGACGATATTGACGATATTCATCGGAGCATTCACCGGTGCGATCGCGGGTATTCTCGTCATTGCACGACAAAAAGAAGAGGACATGCAAACGCAGATACCGTTCGGTATCTTTCTCGGCATCGGTTCGATAATAGCGTTGCTCTTTGGTGATAGGATGATCGCTTGGTATCTTGATCGGTTCGTTTAGACCGACTTGATCGAGCTCTGCAGGCAGGCATCAGTACAGAAGAATGTCGTCGCTCCGAATTTGATGGCCCGACCCTCGGGCACCCACGTCCCGCACTTGGTACAGCTTACGAGCTTTCCGGAGTTTACGGGCTCCGATATGCGTGATTGCCGGTCGGCCGAGTTCCCTTTTGTCGCTTCCCGGATCATTCGCCCGAAACCGATCACCGCGGCGATCTGCTTTCGATACTTGAACGCGGTCAGTGCAAGCAATACGAGCAAGACCGCAAGAATTATAAGGGCTTCTCTCATTGCTGCGGCTTGTATGTCTTCGTTTCGATCTGGGTCGCAAGGTCGGCGATCGAATCATTCTTGGGATTCACCGATTTTAATGAATCAAGCGTCTTCTGCGCATTAGTCCAATCAGATTGCCGTATATAGGTCGTGGTCAGAAACTGGAGAGCACGCTCCTGTTTAGGGTTTACCTTCAACGCTTTCGACAATTCGTCGACCGCTTTTTTCAGATCGCCTGGCTCATCAACGAAATACGTTAGAGCCAGATCGGTGCGTACATCGGCATCCTCCGCTTTTGCTGCAAGCGCCTTTTCATATGTTTCCCTCGCGAGTTTGAAGCTTGCGGGATCTTTCTTGAAATAGCCAAGATCGAAGTAAGCATTGCCCAGATCGACAATAACTTCGTAGTCCTTGGGGTCTAATGTGTTTGCACGTACAAGTATTCGCTTAGCCTCTTCGAGCAGGTTCGGATCTTTCTTTATCGTTGCGAACCGATAAAGGCCTCGACCAAGATTCCTTTGAAAGGCGATATCACTTGGATTTGCATCAGCCTCGGCGATCTTTGCCTTGATCTCTTCGGGATCGACGCTCATTTCGCCGGTCTGCGGAGATGTGGCGGCAGCGGCGGGCTTTCGCTGATCGAGCTGTGTCTTGAGAGCATTTATGGTTGTCCGGTTAAAACTATTGGCGAGTATAAATCCTCCGGTCAGACCGGCAAGAGCGGCTAAGACGCCGACCGTAAGTAGTTTTGCATTCATTGAGAATAGTTTAACAAAATCGGGGTGGCAATAGAAAAGCGTCGTCCGCAACACACGAACGACGCTAATCCAATAGATGATCTAAGTACTATTTCTTGCCGTCAGGGGCAATATACGGCAGGTCCTCGGCTCGGCGGCGGATCGGCGGATCGGTCGCACGGCGTCGAGGCACGACGGTGCTCTCGCGACGGTCTACGCTGCCGGCAGGCAAACCTTTTCCGTGAACTGCCTCGACCAGTATTCGTGTTATCTCCTGCGAGAGCGTACGGTGTTCACCGGCTGCTCGCCTGCGAAGCGACTCTTTCAATTCGTTTGGAACATACGCTCCGATAAATACACCTTTACGGTTTGCCATATTATTGAGGGGTTTCTCCTTAAAATTTGAAACGCGTTTAACGCCGAAAGCTATGAGGCACGCCTGTAAGCCGAATTTTGTATCTACCTTGCGGCAAATGGCAATCATTCATCTAGGCCGGCGGTTACCCGACGGCTCAAGCGATCTACCCGGGATCTGCGGCTTCCGAAGAAGCATTGCACGGGCCGCACAAATTACGCGATCCCCTATTTGATCTTGCACCACGAGGAGTTTACCTGGCCGCCGATGTTACCACCGACGCCGGTGAGCTCTTACCTCACCCTTTCACCCATCACCCTTGCGGGCTGGTTTACTCTCTGTTGCACTTGTCGTCTTGCACTTTCATGCAATCCCGGACGTTATCCGGCTCGATGCCCTATGGTGTTCGGACTTTCCTCTCTTCGCTTACGCAAACAGCGATTGCCCGGCGTGCCTCATAGCAAGGCTCGAAAAGTATAACAAAATATGTTGAACAACAAAATACCCGTTATAAAAAAATTATCTTCAAGGTTCGATCACGTGAATCGATCGAATTGTCGGCCCGAACGCGGCTGTCAAAACTGATAGCTCCGCGAAGCAATGACTAACTGTCTGATCCTATAGGTTCCCGGAGAACTCTACTGAATCGCCGGGAAAGATCAACGTGCGGTCAGTGTTAGGGCTTGACAACAGATAAGATTCGGTCCCGAGGGCCCGCTCGCGCTTTATCGTGACGCGTTTGGCACTCTGTGTGACGCCGGCGGCAGATCGAATTACATATAGCGGCACCGCATCGCGATGTATCTGGTGGAACCCCGGAACTTCGACAAGGCCACTCACCAGAACACCATGACTAACGTATTCGGCGATCTTGACCGACACCTGCGGAGTTGAATATAACGATATCGATCCACTAAGCTGCCCTTCGATCTCGTCGGTCGTCTTATCGGCTACGGACACGTACTCGCCCGCCAATGGGAAGTCGATGGTCCCGTCGTTCCTCACCGTGTAAAGGCCCGATGATGTCGATGCATTCTGTATTTCGATCATCAGGACGTCCCCTACACCGATCCGATAAATGCTAGTTGGGGATAAGTTAGCAGTCACGGTTCGTTGGGTATTGCCTTCATTTTCTCGTACTATCGAGAGCGGACGAGATCGATCCTCGTGCAATGACGCAGGAGTTGAGTACGCAACAGATTCGATCATTACGGGCTTAATGTCATGATCAACATACCTGGATTTTGCTGTTGGGCTCGGTGCAAACGGATTGTTCCGACTGGTCTTATCTGTCCTTTGGCATTGGACCAAAGTCGCGAAAAGGACACATGCCGCGATTGCTGCGGCGAATGCATGAGGTATCGAAAGCTGAATATTCATACGATCTGGCACTAGTGATCTCATAGGCCTCAAGCCCACGACTAAATAAAATCGTAAAAACAGTCATATTCTAGTTTTTTAAATGTTTTAGCGGTGATTAACAAAGCGAGCCGTAAATATTTCGGGCGGAAAGAGATCGGGCCATCGATCGCGGTAGAACGTCAGCAGGAAATCTTCGATCTCGGGGGCGGTTTCGATGTCTTTGATATGGTCTACCAATTCGAGCGTGTCTTGGTACGCGACACCCGCGATCAGTCTTCGTACTGCATTGATAGAGTGCAAATTCATACTGAATTCGCGGGCACCGAGCCCGAGGAGGAGTGGGGTGTAGAACGGTGACCCAGCCATTTCGCCGCACATAACCGCCTCTACACTGGCGGCTTCGGATGCAGCAAGAACGGTTTTCACGGCCCGGATAACGGCGGGGTGCAGAGTCTGGTACCAATCGGCGACCGATTCATTATCACGGTCAACGCCAACCATGTATTGAACTAGATCATTGGTTCCAAGGCAGACAAAATCTACATATCGGAGAATCTCGTTTATCGAGAAGACCGCGGAAGGCAATTCGATCATCGCTCCGAGTTGGGGCTGTCCGCACGGAACTCCCTGTTCCTCCAACTTCGTCCACTCATTCTTTATGATCGCGAGGGAACGCTTTATGTCCTCAACGCCTGAAACAAGAGGCAACACGATGCGGACATTCGCATTAGTGGCGGCCTTCAGTATAGATCGGATCTGAACGCGAAACAGTCGCTCCTGAACCAAGCTTAACCTGATAGCACGCAACCCAAGTGCCGGATTCCTTTCGCGAATGTTTAGACGTGGGGATGTTTGTTCGATGCCGATATCAAAAGTACGTATTCTAATTCCGGCCGGCCCGGCGATCGAAGAGACTTCCCGATAGGCTGCGGTTTGAGTGTCTTCGTCAGGTAGAGCATTCAAATGTTCGAACAAATACTCGCTACGAAGCAAGCCGATACCGTTTGTGCCGATGTCGACCGCATGTCTGCACGCATCGGGTTTGTCGACGTTCGCGGCAATTCGAATCTTGACACCGTCGAGGGTAGATACGGACCCGACCGGGTCGCCGATCCTAATGTATGATCTGTCAATGGACTCAAGTTTTGCTGCAAGTTGATATTGGCTTTCTTCGGTCGGGTAACGAACGATCTCGCCGTCTAATGCATCAACACCCAAGAGGTCGCCGGTTTTGATCCGACGCAGAATATTTCGAACTCCCGCAACAGCCGGAATGCCCATTTCGCGAGCCATAATAAAAACATGCGATGTCCATCCACCCTGTTCGGTCACCAGAGCCGCCGGTCTTTTGCGCAAGAACTCCAGCATGGTCGATGGCCGGATCTCGTTCGCGACTATGATCGGATTTTCAGGCAGCCTCATGGAAGATTCGTTACCGCTGAGCGTATCCAATATTCGTTCGGTGACATCTTTGAGGTCAGCAGCTTTCTCCCGAAGGTGATCGTCGGCAATGGCCCGGTACCGGTCGAGGTATTCATCGGAAACCAATTTGACCGCCCATTCGGCGTTGACCAATTTGTCGGCAATAGCGAGTTCGCAATTTGAAACGAGTGACGATTCGCGGAGGAAAAGTAAATGCACGTCAAGAATTTCGGCGATCGCATTTGTTATGTCAGGGCTGTTGCGAGATGTGATCTTCTCTAGCTGTTCGTCTGCTGTTTTGACGGCAGTCCGTAATCTGTTGATCTCTGTTTCGACCTTATCCGGCGTGATCTCGATCCGAAAAAACTGACGCTTTCGGCCGTGAAGACAAACGGCCGTACCGACAGCGATACCGCGAGAAACTACGCGGGCACGGATCCGTGATTCGGTCCGGTCGCCAACGACAGGGATTGTGGCCTGTTCTTTCAAATTATTGAATTTCCTGATCAAGAAACGAGTACTGCTAAAATCACGAGCTTCCAAAACTGAACCCGCCGCCGCTGCCGCCCTGCGACGGGAAGAATGGCTTAAGCAGTCCCGCAAACGCAGCGAGATTCCGAGTTTGGATCAGAATTTCGCCGGGCCCGGTGAATTCCGCGACCATTCCTTCGCCGCTCAGAAAGCTTCGAAAGTAGCCGCTTTTGGCCGCTTTGCGCAGGTTGTATTGCAAATGAGCTTCCCAGGCGACGAGATGGCCGGTGTCGACGACATATTGTTCGCCCGGCCGCAGCACCTTACGATGAATAGACCCAAATGATGACACCAGGAGCAGACCGGTGCCCGAGACATGCAAAACGAACAGGCCTTCGCCTCCAAAGAATGATTTCGCACCGCCGAATTTCGTGTCGATCACGAGCGATACATCGCCAGCCAAATAGGAACTGGACTGGACACAAAATGCTTGATTCTGGATCTCGATTCCAGCGACGTCGCCCGGAGCACCAGGGGCAAACGTTACCTCGCCGGGCCCGCCCTTCGAAGTGAATGTCGAAACAAAAGCCGATTCCCCCCCGACTGCACGTTTCAGCGCACCAAACACACCGCCCTTCAGTTCGGAGTGAAGATCGACGTTCGAGGACATTGAGACCATCGCACCGGCTTCAGCGCAAATCGCTTGTTCGGCTTGCAGATTAACGACCGCAAGTGCGAATGCTCCTTGATGTTCGATCGCCCATGTGTAGCCTCGTCCCTGACCGCGTCCGTCGGAATCAAAATGGAACGAACCTCCGGCGATCGGGGAATTGTTCGGGATCGGCGTCTGGATCTGTTGGACGGCCGGAGGAGGCGGAGCAACGGCGACCGGTGGTTCAGCGGGAATCGTGAATCCGCACGATCCACAGAATTTTGCACCTGCCATCAGACCCATATCGCACTTGGGGCATTTCATAGAATTACTCCTCTAGTCTTTCTTATCAATATTTCCGCCGCATCGCTCGCATCCTTGGCAAAATCCAGGATCGATACGTCACTCTCGCTAACCACCAGCGAAGACTGCCAAGCCTCGACAATCGGAGGCCAACAGTCGCCAACGAGCACCAGCGGCCGGCTGCCGAGTACACGGGTCTGCAATTTATTCCAAACAAGCGAGATCTCGGTGACCGTTCCCATTCCTCCGCGAAAAGCTACGAATCCAACGGATCGTGTGATCAGGTTTTGCAATCGATCATAAAAATGATCTGTCGCGACCTTATCAGTAAGGTAGCGATTCGGCTCAGATTTGAACTGATTCATCACTATCCCATATACTCGGCCGCCTTTTTCACGGGCACCACGCGACGCGGCCTCCATGATGCCCAGATATCCACCGGTGCAGATCGTGAATCCTGCCTCAGCAAGCCGGCCGCCGAGATCTTTGGCCTCACGGTACTCGTCGGAGTCCTCTTTACACTTTGATCCGCCAAAGATCGTAATTATTTTTTCTTGAGAGCTTTCGTGCATATCGGAATCTATTCAGAACGTGCTTTCTGCGCGATCATATCCAAATTATATCCGACGGTGGTTTAACGGCAAAATGGTCAAGCCGCCGGCAGTTCGCCGGGCAGCTTGTTTCCTGCATCTCTGATCGCCTGATCGGTGTTTGTAAAGAACAGGATCGTGCTCCCGACCACAAAAAATACGATGAGAGCGAGTATCGCAGGCCGGTAGGAATTTGTAAGTTGTGCCACAAGGCCGAAAACGATCGGACCGATCCACGAAGTTCCTCGTTCAGAGATCTCGTAAAATCCAAAGAACGCCGACTCGCGGCCGGCCGGTATCATTTGTGAGAATAGCGACCTTGACAAGGCCTGCGAACCTCCAAGAACGAATCCGATCAATCCGCTCATCACGTAGGCTTGGGTGACCGTGCTCAGAAAACCGTACGCATAAATCACGATCCCGGACCATATGAAAAGCGCAATGATTATCGCGGTCTTTGTGGTCGTGAAATGAGCTATCCGTTCAAAGACGAGTGCCCCGATAAATGCAACTATCTGAGCGATCAGAAATGCGATAAACAGCACAGTTCGATCGGTCGGTATTCCCTTTGATACAAACAATTCCTGCGACAGGAATATGGACGACGCAGTTATCACAGTCTGTATGCCGTCATTATAAAGCAAATATGCGACAAGAAATGCGAGTGTCTGCTTGAGTTTGAAGAGTTCAAAGACCGTTGATTTTAATTCGCGTAGCCCCGCGAAAATATAATGCTGCCCTTCAGGGATTGAGCGAACAGGCTGTCTGGTCTTTAACAATAGAAATGTAACGATAGCAAAACCGCCCCACCAAATTCCCGAGGCAAGCAGGCACAGCCTGACTGCATATTCGAGTGTGATGCCAAGTGACTCAGCATTTTTCAAAAACACGAGATTCGCTATCAGAACAAGAGCTCCGCTGAGGTAACCGGCTGCAAAACCCCAACTAGAAACACGATCGCGGCGATCCTCGGTCGTTATATCCGGGAGAAACGAATTGTAACAGATGATCGCAGTACCACAACCGCGATTTGAGACCATCACAAACGCACATCCGAGCAAATACAGATTGCCCTCAACAAAGAACAACAAACAGCAGGCAAAAGCACCCAGAAAACAAAAAAACATCATGAATGTCTTTTTGAGATGGGTGTAATCGGCGATCGCCCCGAGAAAAGGTAAAAAGAAGACCTGAAGAAAGACGGAAAGCCCAATGGTGTAGGCAAATACAGATTTCGCCGTAACCAGATCATATCCTCCGAGGCTGATGACCACGCCATTCTCACCGACTGCCGATTGAGCAAGCGTCGTAATATAGTCGCCGATCAAAACTCCAAGAACGGTGGTCGAAAAGACCGAGTTCGCCCAGTCGTACATTAGCCAACCAAATATTTCTTTTCGGTCGTTCTTTGGAAATGTTTTCATTATCGATGGATGGAAATTCCTGACTGCCTGTTTGAAATATGATTCACATTAAATGAGTTGCTCTCATTTGTCTAACGACGATCGAAACCGACACACGAAAGTGGCGGCGGAACTACATCGAATACGCGATTAACCTCAATATTCGATGGAATCTAATTCGAAAGGCAGACCGCAAGGGCTGGGAATCGTCTTTGCTTGATCAATTGATCCTTCGACGGGCCAATATTCCCTTAAATAGTACAATTGGTGGCCGTTTATACCTATATTATATTGACATCAAGCTCGAATTGGGTGTACGATTCAGTGTCTCAATACCGAATTTGATAAATTGATTTTCGGTCGCGATCGTTTAAGCCGAGTGGTTTTGAACGATTTGCTGGAATTACAATTTTCTTAAATACTCCGGAGGAATCTGATTAACCATGGCTTTACTCAAAAAATTTAGCAGTATTTCACTGCTGACTCTCGTTGGATTTTTATTTGTTGCCGGTGTCACCGAGTCGAGTGCACAGGCGTTTAGTGAAGATTTTGCGGTCGTCCCGGTTGCGGGATGGACTACGCAGAATAATAGTGTGCCGGTCGGTTCGACCGGTTGGTTCCAGGGAAACAGCACCGTTTTTCCGGCACAAGCCGGTGCGGCGACATCCTACATCGGTGCCAATTTTAACAATACGACCGGAACGAACACGATCAGCAACTGGCTGATCGCACCGAACCGTACGATGAGCAACGGCGACCAGTATAAATTCTGGACGCGTACGACCACGGCCAACCCTTTCCCTGACCGCTTGCAGGTTCGTCTTTCGACGAATGGTGCGAGCACGAATGTCGGTACCGGGTCGACCGCAGTTGGCGATTTCACAACGCTGCTTCTCGACATCAACCCGATGTATGACGTCGATTATCCTGAAGTTTGGACGGAATTCACGATCACGATATCGGGCCTCGCAGGTCCGACGAGCGGCCGCATCGCGTTCCGCTACTTCGTCGAGGGCGGCGGTCCGACCGGTGACAACTCGAACTACATCGGTATCGACACATTCAGCTACACACCCTCCCCGGCACCTGCTGCGGATGCTCCGGTTGACTTTAACGGTGACGGCCGTACAGACTACGTTGTCGTCCGCAACACCGGCGGCGGCGGTGCCGGTCAAGTTACCTGGTTCTGGAACCTCAATAATTCGGCAACACCAACGGCTGCTTCGGCTTGGGGATTGGCGTCGGATAGTTTCTTCTCTGAAGATTTTGACGGCGACGGTAAGGATGACATTGCTTGTTGGCGTCCGGGTGCTCCGACCGTCGCAACCTTCTATATCTTACAAAGTAACGGAAACGTTCTTCGTCAGGAAACGTTCGGTCAGACGGGCGATGATCCAACTGTGGTAGGTGACTATGACGGCGACGGAAAAGCCGATCTTGCGGTCTATCGCGGCGGCGCAGCCGCAGGTGATCCCAGCACATGGTTCTACCGAACGGCACCGAATGGCCCTGTCACCTATGTTGGTTGGGGACAAAATGGCGATTTTGTGGCACCGGGTGATTATGACGGTGACGGCAAGGCCGACTTCGTTGTTCAACGTAACAACGGCGGCGGACAGGCACGTTTCTGGACTCGCCTTGCGACAGGAACCGTTTCAACTACGGTCTTCGGAACTCCGACTGACGTTATCGTTCCCGGTGATTGGGACGGTGACGGTAAAACCGATATTGCTACCATTCGCGCGTCCGCCGGTGCAATTCAATGGCAGTATTTGGCAAGTTCGAGCAGTATTATCAACTACATCGTTTTCGGAGCTTCGGCAACTGACTTCCCGACACATGGCGATTATGATGGCGATGGCAAAACAGATGCCGGCGTTTGGAGAGCAGGAACATTCTGGTCACGCAGCACGGCTACCGCTGCAACATCGGGAGTGCCGCTTGGAGCATCAGGCGACTTTCCAATCGCAAATTACAACACCCACTAATTCTGGGCGTTGCTGATCATTGGACTGAAGGCCGGGAGCAATTCCGGCCTTCTTTACGTTTGGCTTCACGTTTGAAGATTCCGGTGTCGCACGGTAGAGTAAATATATCGGTTAACTCGTTTGTTCCCGTTTCTCTATGAAAGCAATGATCCTCGCGGCCGGATTCGGCACGCGGCTTTTCCCATTAACGATCGATCGAACCAAACCGGCGATTCCCTTTCTCGGAAAGCCGCTGGTCGGCTACGTCGCTGAATATCTCGCTCGCTATGGAATTACCGAAACTGTCGTTAATCTGCACCACCAGCCGGATTCTGTTATCAAGGCCTTGGGCGACGGCAGGGGTTTCGGCGTTCACATAGATTACACCCGCGAAGTGCCAAAGATCCTCGGAACCGCCGGAGCACTCGATAATGCCCGCGAGCACCTCGAAAATGACACATTTCTGATCGTCAACGGCAAGATCATTACCGACATCGACATCGGAGCTGCCCTCGAAACACACCGCAGTTCCGGAGCACTCGCTACAATGGTGTTAAAGCCCAACATAAAGCGAGAGAAATTTACTATTGTCGAGACTAAAGACGGCATGGTCGAGGGATTTGGCGATTTTGCTCGTCCGTTCACCGAAGAAGAGATCCGTGATACTGTGCACGAGCCCTATTCGCCGCCGATGTTTACGGGAATACATATAATGGAGCCGCGGGTCTTTGATTACATTCCGAGGGGTGTGTATTCAGATATCGTCCCGACATTCTACAATCCGGCGATAAAGAACGGCGAAAGGATCGCGGCCCACCTGACGGAAGCGAACTGGTTCGAACTTTCAACGATCCCTCGATATCTGGACATAAGCCTTGCGATGATGAACGGAGCGGACGTCCATTTCGGACGCAATTGTACTATGTTGGGAATGGCGAGTATTAAGGACTCGGTGATCTGGGATGATGTCGAGATCGGCGACGGTGCAATGCTCTACCGAACCATTGTCGCTGACGGCGTCAGGATAGGGCCGGGCGAACATTTTGAGAATGCAGCGATCGTCCGGGCAGAAATGCTTCGCAACTGTTCCGAGATCCCGGAAAAAGCACTTAAGGGATACATTCAGGGCGATAACTATGTAGTTCCGCTAAACTAGAGACCGTCGATCAAACGACCTATGACCTCGATCAAGACAAGGCTTGAAAAATTTCTCAGTTCTCGCGGGTACTCGTCCAATTATTCGTCACTGACCGCAGATGCTTCGACGCGGGAATATTTTCGGATCGACCGGAACGGCGGCACAGCGGTCGCGTGTGTATATCCTGAGCCTTTTGACCCCGCGGAACACACTTACATCGACGTAACCGAACTGTTCCTTTCCGCAGACCTTCCGGTCGCCGATATATATGATGTTGACGGCGAATTAGGCGTGATCTTATTGGAAGACCTCGGCGATCGTGTGCTGCGCGATGTTCTCAACGAAGAGACAGAAGAGGTAGATTCACGGCTCTTGCGCGAAGCAATTTCGCTGATCGCCCGGATCCAGACCGCGACCGATAAGGCCTATGAGATGAACTCTGTTGCTTCTCGATTGAAATTTGACGCCGAGAAACTGCTTTGGGAATTGAATTTCTTTAAGGAACATTAATTCGGAACCTATCTCAACCGTCCGCTTTCGGCGAATGACGATGCCGCATTGTCCACTGAATTTGCGGAACTGGCCGACGAACTCGGATCATATGCGTCAGTCCTTTGTCATCGTGATTTTCACGCGGCAAATCTAATGCTCGATGGACAGAACAAGATGCGGATCATCGATCATCAGGACGCAAGGATTGGTTCCCCCGCGTATGATCTCGTTTCCCTTCTTTTAGACCGCATTACCGAACTGCCGTCACCTGAGTTCCTGGCTATAAAGAGGCGATATTTTCTCGATGTTAGGCGAACCCTCGGCCTTCCGAAGATCGACGAAGGCGAATTCGCCTATGAGTTTCGTCTTCAAACCCTGCAGCGCTGCCTAAAGGCCGCTGGGACGTTCTCATATCAGTCTGCTGTTCGCCAAAAGACCTATTTCGTCCAGTACATCCAGCCGATGTTCCGGATCGTATTTCGTTCCGGTAGTAATCTCGACAGATTCCCTAATCTCTTGAGAATCGTCGAAAAGGAGATCGCTAAATATAGCTCCAATTGATCATAGTTCAAACCCGCAGATGATCACCCCGCCAATCCTGATCGCCTTCTTGATCTCATTTGGCTTGGCAAATTCTCCCTTCAGCGTGCGTTCGACCAGCCCGCCGAGTTCTGCATCCGAAGCGAATCTAAGGGCGATCACCTGTCCTGTTCGCAATTCGTTAAACCTGGCTGCGAGTTCGGGAGACAAGACCTCGCGGTAGCGAAGTTTTTCCTCAAGCCGTATAAGTCGATCCTGCGCGGTCAACGCCTGTAATCTTGCGGCCACGGACATCAAGATCAGTGTGAAACTCAGCAGCGTCCAAAACGCCATTGCCCAACTCGGTTCCATAAAAAGCCGAACCACGTGAGAAAGAAAATTAAGTAATAAAAGCGGTGTCACGACGAAATGCACAAGCGGATTCCACCGTGTGTGATTCGAATACGTTTGAGTTGCAGCCATTTCTTGAGATATCTCCTCTAAAGTTTAGTTTGTGCCAAAGTTTCCGGCGGTTTTCCTGTGAAATCCTCGCCCGGATTTACAAATAGATTCTGTTCAAATCGGTACTGCTTATCATAAAGCTGTTTATATCGCCCGTCCAGAGTTACAAGTTCGGCATGCGTTCCACGTTCGACGATCTCGCCGGCCTCGACCACGAGGATCTGATCGGCACTGCGGATCGTCGATAGCCGGTGAGCGATCACAAACGTCGTTCGGCCCTGACGCAAACGGTTTAGGCCTTCCTGGATCAACGCCTCGGATTCGCTGTCGAGACTCGAAGTAGCTTCATCAAGGATAAGTATCCTCGGATCGGCAAGCAACGCTCGAGCGATCGCGATTCGCTGCCGCTGGCCGCCCGAAAGCTTGACGCCGCGCTCACCAACGATCGTGTCGTATCCGTTTGGAAACTTTTCGATGAATTCGTCCGCGTTTGCAACCTTGCAGACATCCTTAATGGTCTCGAAATTAGCTTCAGGATTTGAGAACCTGATGTTGTCTAGAATAGTGCCGTCAAACAAAAAGTTGTCCTGAAGCACAACACCCAAATGCCGTCGATAATCTCGAAGCTTTACGGTGCGCAGGTCGTGGCCATCAATTAAAATTCGGCCGCCATTGTCACAACGGCCTACATAAGCGGGTGGCTTTGGCTCGGCTTCAATTTCACGTTGGCTTTCACTGTCTGACGTCGATTTCGGGACAGCTTCTGAGCCGCCCACTAACGCAGGCGGTTCTGACTTGGACGGCTGAATGAAATTAAGAACAAGCGAAAGTATCGTCGATTTCCCCGAACCGCTTGAGCCAACCAAGGCAGTCGTCGTTCCGGCCTCGGAATGGAAGCTGACGTTCTTGAGAACGGGTACGCCCTCGTCGTATTCAAAATAGACATTTTCAAAATCGATCGTACCTTCGATATCCGGCAGCGGCTGCTTGTCTTTGTCCGTGTCGTCTTCGGTGGTCATCGCGAGGACCTCGCGGATGCGGTCTAGTCCCGCGAGAGCTTCGGTGATCTGTGTGCCGATGGATGTCAGCTCGATGACGGGCATCGCGAGCAGGAACGTGAACGAGATGTACATCAGAAAATCGCCCAGCGTCATAGTGTTACCCTGCACCGCGTTGCCGCCGATGACGATCATTACGACCGCGATCGCGCCGATCACTACCGACGAGAACGAAGATATCGCCGAAACTCCGGTCACCGATTTTGCGATATTCCGAAACAATTTATGAGCACCTCGTGCGAATGAAAGCTCTTCTCGCTTTTCCGCGGTATAGGCCTTAACAATGCGGATGCCTCCGAGCGATTCCGTCAAACGACCCGTGACTTGTGCAGTAATTTCGCCTCGCTCGCGAAAGACCGGCCGCAATATCTTGAACGCGTACATCAGTGCCGCACCAAAAACTAGAAGTACGACCAATGTCGCGGTCGTCAACTGCCAGTTCAGATAGAACAAGACGCCGATCGAGATCGTCGCCGTTACAATACTGCCGAGCAACTGGCCTAAACCGGTACCGACCAGATTGCGGATGCCTTCGGCGTCGTTCATGATCCGCGAGATCAATTGGCCGCTCTGTGTCGAATCAAAATACGATATCGGCAACCGCTCAATGTGCCGCTGCACACGCATTCGCATATTCGTGATCGCAAGCTGGGCCGCGACACCAAGGATCTGGGACAACGCAAACGATGTAACACCCTGAATAAGCGTCGAGACGCCGATCGCGAGAGCTATCCACTTGAGCAGCTCGTACCGCTGCCCCACGAAAACCTCGTCGCCTATATATTTCATCGACGCCGGCAGCACCATCCCCGACAGCCGCGAAACAAGCATCAGCACGCTGCCTAGCAGCAAACGCCACCGGGCACCCCACATGATGCGTCGGGCTTCGGCCCAGGCGGCAGAATAGTCGACCTTTTTCTTCTTTTTCGATTCGCCGGTCATAGGATTGTATTTCCCAAGTCTGATAACCACAGCCGAATATGTCAACTTCAAACAGAATTACGCGAATGTTGCAAGGACGCAATATGCTGCAAGAGATGCAAGGATTATGGTATCGTAGAGGCTTGAGGGGTTCCTTTGGTAAGCCGATTCAGTCGATATTTTGTAAAAGAGGCGGGACACTCATTCAAATCAGATAAATATCCTACTTGCAACGATTTACCTGACCCAAACCTGTCCCATGGTCGTAAGAATGGCGAATATTTCGGAAATAGTGGGAAATGGTAGGAAAGGGTAGGAAAAACCAAAGGTTCGTCCCGCGGAGGAAATGTCGTTATGATCTCAAAAAGTTCAATTTCGATGCCCAAGTCGCTTGAGGAATATGCACGTTCGCGTGTGCGAAACGGTGGTTACGGTTCGATCAGCGAATATTTTCGCGAACTCGTTCGTCTCGATCAACGGTTCGATACCGCAAAGCGTGAACCGCAGAACGCAAGCGATCCTAGCTCACTCGCATCGGCGGCCAGGCATTCGCAGTTTAGCAATAGGTATCGGTAAGTTCCGATATTGCCGGCATTGCTTTTGTTTGTTCATTTGCTTTCAATTAGAATTTTCTTTTACCTAATTATGAAGCAGACTTATATCAATCAACTAAAAGACCACATCGGTGAATCGGTCACGCTCAAAGGCTGGCTCTATAACAAGCGTTCGAGCGGCAAGCTCGTCTTTTTGCAGTTTCGCGACGGCACCGGGATAGTGCAATGCGTTGTCTTCAAACCGAATGACGAGGCGTTGTACGATCTGGCAGATTCGATCGGGCAGGAATCGTCTATCATCGTCACGGGAACTGTGAAGGAAGATACGCGTTCGTCGCTTGGCGTCGAGGTCGATGTCACAGGACTCGAAGTGCTGCAGAACGTTCACGACTATCCGATCACGCCCAAGGAACACGGCACCGAGTTTCTGATGGACAACCGGCATTTGTGGATACGTTCGAAAAAGCAGCACGCGGTTTTGAAGATCCGTCATACGGTCATCAAGGCGGTCCGTGACTTCTTCGACGATAACGGATTTACGCTCGCGGACACGCCGATATTTACGCCGGCCGCGTGCGAAGGCACGACGACGCTGTTTGAAGTCGATTACTTTGGCGACGATAAAGCATATTTGACGCAGAGCGGCCAGCTTTATAACGAAGCGACTGCGGCGGCGTTTGGTAAGTCTTATGCCTTCGGTCCGACATTTCGTGCCGAAAAATCAAAAACCCGGCGTCATCTTACCGAATTTTGGATGGTCGAGCCTGAGGTTGCATACGCCAGTTACGAAGACATGATGGATCTCGGCGAAGCGATGATCCTTAAGGTGGTCGAACGCGTCTTGAACGACCGCCAGGAAGAATTAAAAACGCTCGAACGCGACACGACCATTCTCGAAGCCATCAATTCCCCGTTCCCGCGTCTGCATTACGACGATGCCGTCAAAATGTTGCAGGAAGGTTTTGCAAAGGGAGAGCTTGAGAATAATTTTGAGTGGGGCGGTGATTTTGGCGCTCCGGACGAGACATATCTTTCGACGCAGCACGGCAAGCCGGTGTTCGTCCACCATTTCCCTGCCGCGATCAAGGGTTTCTATTTCGAGGTCGATAAAGACCGCCCCGAATGTGCCCTCGGCATCGACCTGCTCGCCCCCGAAGGCTACGGCGAGATCATCGGCGGCGGCGAACGTGCCGCAAATCTCGAATATCTCGAGCAAGCAGCTAAAACACCACGGCCTCGATCAGGCGACCTTCGAATGGTACCTCGACCTCCGCCGCTACGGCAGCGTCCCGCACGCCGGCTTCGGCATGGGAATCGAACGCTGCACCGCCTGGATGGCCGGCATCGAACACGTCCGCGAAACCATTCCGTTTCCGAGAATGTTGTATAGACTGAGACCGTAAATACGAATGGCAGCATTCCAGATATTATTGGCAATAATGTTGGTGGGAGGCGGGATTCTGCTTTTCAAACATGGACAAAACGAGCCGCCGGCGGAAGAGGATAGAGATCGCGACGATAGTTTTCTCCATGAATTTCTTTATGGCCCAGCAGGCCATGAACGAGTGAGAGGGTTAGTTGGTGGAATTGTCTTGATCTTAATGGGAATCGGTGTGGTGACGTACACACTTTTTGGCAACTGAATTATATGTCCACATATATCGCAGGAATAACCTGGAGATCTGATTCGCCCGAGACTTTTACTAAAAATCGCTACACTCGCGGGCATGCGTGGAAATTTGACGGAGGGATGACGCTTCCGGCGTCCTCTTCGCCGCAGGTTGTGCCGAGATTTTCGGTCGAGGCGGCGGTTGATCCTGAGGAGGCGCTGGTGGCGTCGGCCTCAGCTTGTCATATGCTGACGTTTCTCTATCTCGCGGCGAAGGCCGGGTTTAATATCGGTTCTTATGAGGACTGCGCCGTTGGCAGCATGGCGGCGTTGGAAGACGGTCGGCAATGGATGGCGACTATCACGCTTGATCCGCAGATCGGATGGATGGGCGAAACGATCCCCACCGAGACAGAGATCGCGGATCTCCATCACGAGGCCCACAAACAGTGCTATATCGCGAACAGTATAAAGTCGGAAATAATCGTTCGAGGTCTGGAGGGGTAAATGCGTAATAAGGCCGCGGGGCTAATTGCTGTCGGTATTCTGGCCCTCGTTTCTTTAGGTTGCCTAAACACCAGCACGACGACGGTAAAAGGCGTGGTTTGGAATTACGACAAGCCTGTCGAAGGTGCAACGGTCACGTTCGGGCCGACGCTCGGCGAAGTTTCGGCCGTGACGGGCAAGGATGGAAAGTTTGAACTGACGGTAAAACACCGATTCACGGCGATGTTGTATGTAAAGGCGTCGAAACCAGGACTCGGGCAGCGTGAGAAGGTCGAGTTCCCCGGATTTGCGGCACCGGACGAGGAAGTGAAGGTTGAGATGATCGCGATCATTGGTGGTTCGAAATAGAATGGCGATAACAGACGAATGGACATATCACCGGACGAAAAAATTCGACCGAAACCGTATGCGATGGCATTTTGTCACGCATTATTTCTATGTTGACGAAGGTGCGGACGAACCGCGCGAGCTCTATTTTCGAAATGATGACGAGACTGAGTTTGGGATGGTCCGTTTTGAGCGTATCAAGGACTTTCCGTACCGCGACTGGGAGTTTCTGATGAATAAGATCATGAGTAATCTCCCGTTCCGCCGCCCTTTGCTCGACGAGGAGACTCGTGTCATCTGGAAGAAGAATTGGAAATAGAATGACAGAACCTACCGTGATCGAATGCGAAGACCTCGAAGCGACGATCGAGCACTATAAAAACGAACTAGGCTACCGCCTCGACATGATATTCCCTGCCGATTCGCCGCGTGAGGCACTCTTGTCAGAACCGCCTGCGTTTGCGGGCGGCGTGCAACTCCTTCGCGAGACCTCATCGATTGAACCGAGATTTGTGAAATTAGTCTCCGCGAAGCCGCCCGCTTACGCAGGCGGTTCTGACTTTGTTCGCGGCCGTGCGGGAATGGAATATCGCGACCTTATTCCAGGACGGGTTGGCGGAAAGGTCATCGCATCGCACATTCGATTATTTGAAGACGGGCCGGTGGCGGATTATGTTCACCATCACAAGATCGAATTTCAGATGATCTACTGCCTCAAAGGCCGGATTCAGGTGGTGTATGAGGACCAAGGGCCGCCTTTCTGGCTCGAACCGGGCGATTGCGTCGTCCAGCCGCCCGAAATTCGACACCGCGTTCTATTTGCCGAAGGAACGGCCGAGGTCCTTGAGGTCACAATGCCCGCCGAGCACGAGACATGGGTTGAACATGATATGGAATTGCCCAACGAAACCATCAACAAAGCCCGACTTTTCAATGGCCAGCCGTTTGTGTTGACGAGACATACAAAAAAGTAGCTTACGAACGCATCTTTTCGCGAAACAATTTAAGGAAGTCAGCCTTTCAAAGCCCGGCGCTTCTGTGACATTGCACTGCGGTTGGCTGACAAAGCGTTCCGGTTCCGTGACAAAGCACAATGTTTGGCTGACAAAGCGTAATGTTTTCGTGACAAAGCACAATGTTTGGCTGACAAAGCACAATGTTCGGCTGACAAAGCACAATGTTTCCGTGACAAAGCACAATGTTTGGGTGACAAAGCGTAATGTTTTCGCGCACAAGGGCAAAGTTTTCGCACACTAGCGTTGTGTTTTCGCACCGCAACGCAATGATTTGCTACCGAATTGCTTTGTCAGGGCGTTGTTGGAAGACGGTCGCGGTCTTTGTGACGGAGTTCGCGGAGCTTGGCGATCAGTTCGCGTTGATTCAGTTCGATCGCACCGTTGCGGACGGCAATCTCGCGGCCTTCGGCGGTTAGATCGAAGTGCGGAGAGCTTTTTGGTTGGAACCACTCTTCCTTCATGCCGAGACGAACGGCGAATTGGATCAATTCCTCCACGCTGTCGCCGATCAAATGACAAGACGGCCCGTGGCGCCAACCGTAGTCACGCAAGTTGTCGACATAGACCGCCATGTTAACGATAAATGACCAATATTATTTCTTGGTTTCGCGGTCTCAGTGCCGAATTTCTTGGAGTTCTGGCTTCCCCATTTGCCTGCTAGCGTTCCGTCGCCTTGTACGTCATAGCCGACGAACGCGCATTGCTTGCCGCCGAAGCCGACCGCGACGAATTCACCCGCACGAATGCCGAATCCGCTGAACGATTTACCAGTGTTCCAATTGAAAACATATCCGTCACCATCTTTTGTGATCTTCAGCGTGCCTTTGTAAGTCTCGCCCTTGGGATTTTTGCCTACGATATTGAATTCGCCCTCGAGGTCGCTGCCGCTTGTGCGTGTTGCTGTCTCGGTTTCCATCTTGTTCTCGCCCCAGTAGCCGTTCTTACTGGTCATCGAACCGTCAGCAGCGATCTTAAATAAGGAAACGCCGCAGCCTTTACCGTTCGCTCCTTCGGTGTAGGAAACTGCGACTCGATTGTCGGAGAGAACGCCAACACCGTCGTACGACTTCGATCCCGATGCCCAGGTAAATTGATAGACATCATCACGCGGCGTAACCGTAAGTTCGGCCTTATATTCGCCGCCGCCGTCCGGATTTGAGCCAACGGCGTCGTATTTGCCGGCGATATCGACTTTTTTCGCGGGTTCCGTTTTGGCCGGAGAGCTCGAATTTACCGGTGATGGCGAAGCCGCCGTATTTGATGGACTGCTCGTCGACGAATTTGTGCTAAAACTGCTGCTGCAGGCGATGCTTGCACCAACAATTATAACCGCGATCAATAGTAGGAAAGCAGATGGGCTTTGTTTCTTCACGATCGTACTCCTGTGATTGGTTTGGTAATGCAAATTGTCGATCTATCATATTCCTTTTTCTATGGTGTTTCCAAACGAGGCGGCCGGTTTCGGTCATGAATGTAAATTCGTCGATTTAGCACGCGACAATTGGAATTCATGTTGAAGTGACGTATTTTAATCCTATGCGAATACGAGTATTGGCAATGATCGTTTTGACGATTACGACAGTTTCGACTGGCCTTGGGCAATCGGCGATCAAAGATCTAAAGCCGACGGTCATCCTGATCTCACTTGACGGCTTCCGTTACGATTATGTCGATAAGTACGAGGCTCCTAATATCGCAAAACTCGCACGCGAACGTGTTCGTGCAAAATGGATGATTCCGTCCTTTCCGACAAAGACCTTCCCGAATCATTACACCGTTGTCACCGGATTGTATCCTGCGAATCACGGGATCGTAGAGAATAACGTGTACGACTTCGGCACTGTATTCACGATGGGCAAACGCGAAGAGGTCGAAAATCCGCGTTGGTGGGGCGGCGAACCTATTTGGGTAACCGCCGAAAAGCAAGGCCAGGTTGCGGCATCGTTCTTTTGGGTCGGTTCGGAAGCAAAGATCAACGGCGTCCAGCCGACGTACTGGAAAACCTACGACGGCAAGATCCCGAACGAAGAACGCGTAGATACCGTGCTCGGCTGGCTCGATCTGCCGCGAGACAAACGCCCAACGATGATCACGCTTTATTTCAGCGACACCGACGACGCGGGTCATGCTGCCGGGCCGGATTCTGAGAACATCCGCAACGCCGTCAAAAAGGTTGATGGCGACATCGCAAGACTCGTGGACGGATTAACGAAACGGAAGATCGGTAATAAGGTGAACGTCATCATCACATCCGATCACGGTATGGCTAATGTCACGGCCGGAAACCTTGTGTACATGTATCGTGAGCTTCGAGAGGAATGGATGGAACGCGATCCGATCACGACCGGTGAGATATGGCAGATATTCCCGAAGCCCGAAAAGACTGACGAGATGATGGAAGCACTTGCAAAGATCGAGAATACGACATGTTGGAAGAAGTCAGACCTGCCCGAACGCTTTCACTACAAACAAGGTGTGCGCGTCGCTCCGGTAATTTGCTCGGCGAAACTAGGCTGGACAATGTCCAATCAGAAAAAACCGCAAGCAAATGTGACCAGTGTGACCACGGGCCGAGTACGCGGGGCTCATGGATTCGACAATCAATATCAGGAAATGCAGGCTGTGTTCATTGCACACGGCCCGGCATTCAAACGCAAATATGTTGCGGAACCGTTCGAAAACGTCGAGGTCTATAACGTAATGTGCAAAATCTTAGGCCTGAAACCGGCTAAGAACGACGGAAAGCTGGATCGCGTCAAAAAAATGATGCGTTAGTCATTCGCTTTGCAATGTAAGCACTGCGACCTCGGGCGGCATCATGAATCTGAACGGCAAGATACTCGTACCAACACCAGTAGTTACAAACATGTCAACTTCATCCTGGCGGATGTGCCCGTACGAGTATTTCTGGCCGTAGCTCGAAGGCACTATCGGGGTGCCGAGTATCGGCAGCCAGACCTGTCCGCCGTGCGTATGGCCGGCGAGAAAGAGCCGAATGTCGGGCGAAATCGAGCGTTGGCCCGTAATTATCGGTAGAACGTCCGGACTGTGTTCGAGGACAATAATGTCACTCTTGACCGAACTCTGATCGATAACTCTCTTGGCGTCGGCGGCGAAACTGTCCCAGGTCTTTATCCGCATGTGGTCCTTGAGGCCAAGGATCCGCAGGACTTTGCCGTTATGCTGCACGATCGCGAGTTCATTCTGTAGGACACGAATGCCGTTCTGCGTTAATCGATCCGCGACTGTCCAGTCGTCATACCAGCCGTCGTGATTGCCAAGCACCGCGAATACGCCGAGCTTGGTTTTGAAACCCGAGAGGCCTTTTGCGATCGTATCGATCGGCATCCGAAGCGGACGAAGCCCCATTCCGTCTTTTCCGTCGTACTGCGAAACAAAATCACCAAGCAGAACGATCAGGTCGGGCTCCTGGGCGTTCGCCTGTTCGACAATGCGGCGGAGTTTGTCTTCGGTAACTCCATTGGAACCGCCGTGAATGTCTGAGATGGCGACGATCTTTAGTCCATCAAGAGCAGAGTCGAGGCGTCTGACTTTAATGTTCTGCTGATTAATGACGAGCCGGTTCGGCTCAATCAAGTACGAATATGCAAGCAAGCAAAGACAAACCGCGGCGAATGCGGGAAACAAATAGAGCAAGTTGCCTGAAGTGATCTTCAATTGAAATGTGGCCTTATGTGGCCTGTAGTCGAACCTAGTTGAAATATTCAGCCCACCGTTTGTCGACTAACTCAACGATATCTTTGCGGGGTTCGACCACCGCCGGGTACCACGGTTTCATTCTGGCATCGATAACGACCGGAGCGCCGTAACCAATGTGATTATTCTGAAGCGTAGCAATTTTCGCGTAAATATCAGATGCAGGATCAAAACGTGTCCAAGTCGCCCAGAGGAATTTCTCGGTAGTTCGGGCAAATTCGATATCATCATGCACTATCACGATCTGCCAATCGTCAAAGCTTCCCGACCTTGCGATCCGCTCGGCGAGATCTTTGTTGCTTTCGTAAGACTCGGCCTCGATGACCAAACAGCCTCCACAATAGGGCTCGGCGGCCTTGACGCCCTGAGGCAGATCGCTATGAAACTCGCGCACGAGTTCCCTTTTCGCCTCGCCCGTGCCCATCAAGATCGCCTTCGAGCCAAAATTGACCTTACCACTGGCATAATCGAGCGTGTCGAATGCAGTCTGGCTGAATATATGCAGGTCACGATTCCAGTCGACGCGTTCGAGAATGTATTCGAATAACGATCTGAAGTCGCGAAGATCTTGCGGCTGATCTGTTAGCAAAAGGAACTTCGTGAGCGTTAGCTGCCCCTCACCTAAGATGCGAAATCCGGCCGATAACGCCTCGCGGCCGTATCGTTCGCGAACGACTGCGGCCGCCAGCGAATGAAAGCCCGTCTCACCATAGCTCCAAAGGTCGCGAACTGCGGGCATTACGAGCGGAAACAGCGGGGAAAGCAGCTCTTGCAGATAGTCACCGATAAAGTAGTCTTCTTGTCGCGGTTTGCCGACGGCGGTCGCCGGATAGATAGCGTCCTTTCGATGGAATACGGCATCAGCTCGAAACACGGGATAATCGTGTGTCAGCGAATAATAGCCGTAGTGATCTCCAAACGGGCCTTCGGGGCGGCGTTCGTATGGCGCAACACTGCCGCAGATGGCGAACTCTGCCTCGGCGATCAGACGGTGGCGGGCTTCGCCCAATGGATTCGCGGCAGTTGTGATCTTTTCGCCCGCAAGCAGCGATGCGAGCATCAACTCAGGTAGACCTTCGGGCAACGGGGCGATCGCCGAGAGAATCATCGCCGGTGCGCCGCCAAGGAATATCGTTACCGGCAGTGCTTGATTTAGTTGTTCGGCCTCATAATAGTGAAACCCGCCGCCCTTCCCGATCTGCCAATGAATGCCGGTCGTTTGTTTGTCGTATCGCTGGATGCGGTACATTCCGAGGTTGTGTTTGCCATCGGACGGACTTTCGGTATAGACGAGCGGCAGCGTTACAAAATGGCCGCCGTCCTCATGCCAGAGCTGAAGAAGCGGCAATTTCTCCAGATCGACGGTCGCTTGCCGAGATCCGAGAACTGGAGCGTTTCTGGTTTGCTTGGTTCCAAATTTGGCCGCAGAAACGGCGAGATCGCGATATTCCCATAGTTTGCCTAGCTTTGGAGGAAGCAGATTCTCAGCAGCATGGACTGCGCGTTTTACAAACTCAAGCGGTTTCGATCCAAATGCCAGATCGATCCGCCGTCGAGTGCCGAATAGATTCGTTACGACTGGAAAGTCGGAACCTTTTACGTTGGTAAACAGCAACGCCTTACCCTGCTCGTCAATTACGCGTCGGTGGATCTCGGCGATCTCCAAATAGGGATCGACCGCAGCCAAGATCTCAACGATCTCGTTCTCACGCCGAAGTGAATCAATAAAAGTGCGTAAATTCTTATGCATGAAAGAAATTGCCCGCGAATCCTCGCGAATTAATCGAATGTCTTGTCAATAATCTAACAGCATTCGCACATGTTCGCGTAATTCGCGGGCAATCAGAAAAACTAATCTACTTTCGCAAATTGTCTTTGCTCAGATCGAGTTCATCTGCCTTAACGACATCGATCTTCATTCCCGGAAACCGTTTCGCGAGGTCGTCCTTAAAGATCGAATAGTCGCCGACGATGATGATGTCGCCACCATTTAGATGTTGGGCAGCAAACGCCCTGATCTGGTCACTGCTGACCGACTGGACATTCGACATATAACGATCGAGTTCGCTGGGATCAAGCCAAAGATCGTACAGGTCGGCAACGACGCCGATCATGCTTGAATTAGTCTCAAGACTTCGGCCAAAATCACCGATAAGCGCCGCTTGCCTCGGTCCTACATCGACCGCAGTTGCATTTGATTTCGCAAGCCTTTTTAACTCCTCAAGGACAAGCTCAACGACCTCCGGTGCCGACTCGTTCTTTGTTTGGGTTCGGGTTGAAAACCGAGAATCATAAGCACGCCAAGTGATCGAACTGCCCGCCCCATAGCTGAGACCGCGTTTGATACGGATCTCCTGATTAAGCCTCGAAGAATATCCGCCGCCCAACAGCGAATTCATCACAACACCCGGAAAATACTCCTTGTCGATCGTCGCTCGCTTTCCTTCGTTCCAGTCAACACGACCGGCAAATTGAAGTTGTTTAGCATAGCTGACGGCGGCCTGACCGGAACCCGGAAGGTCGATAACCAACATTCTCTTAACCAGCGGCTGATCGCGATCGGCGTCCTTTCTCTGTTGAACCGAACCCGCAGTTTCGGTAATGCTGACAGGATTACCTTGAATAGTTCGCACAGTACTCTTCCAAGTGCCAAAATGTGTTCTTGCGAGGGCCATCGCCTGCGTAGGCGAAATATCGCCGACAAAAAGCAATGTCGCGCCGTTTGGCTCGATGTTGTATTTGAAAAACTCTAATATGTCCTCGCGTTTCATCGCCTTTAGGCTTTCAGGAGTTCCACTGGCGGGATTTCCGTTAAAGGTATATGCGGTGGCCACGTAATTTGCGAGGAAACTTGGCTGCTTTAGGTTATAGGTCAATTCATCGATCGCCTGCGATTGTGCGAGCTTTATCTCGCTTGCGGGAAACGTCGGGCGGCGTATGACATCCGCAAATATCGTCATCGCCGGGCCGATCTTGTCCGATGTGACACCCAGGGAAACACTCGATGAATCAAGAGCGACCGACGTTGAGATATCTGCACCGAGAAACTCAATATCGTTCGCGATCCTGGTCGCGGAACGGGTCGCCGTGCCCTTGGAAAGTAGATTTGTGGTCATCTTTACGAGTCCGGCTGATGCAATGTCCTCGGAGGTAACACCCGAATTGAACATCATTCTGACCGAAATGAGCGGAGCACCATGTCGCTCGACGACCACAACGGTCAGCCCGTTTGGCAGTTTCCTTTCAGTTACAACCGGGATCTTGACAGATCTCGGAGCTGACGGCTGAGGCGGTGTTTCCTGTCCTAAGGAACTTACAGCAAAGGCAAAAAGAACAAAGAATAACGTGACGCAGCTAGCTAAACTATGTGCTCTCATTACTTTGCACCTCCGTCATTCGAGTAATGGATGACGACGCGGTTTGTATCGGTAAAGTATTTTTTCATAACGCGAAGCACATCGGCTGCGGTCACGGCCTGGAGCCGGGCGACACTTGTGTTGACGAGATTTGGATTGCCTTCGTAGGCGATGCTTCGTTCTACGGCGATGGCTTTGCCGTCGTTGTCCTCAAGGCTCTCGACGGCGTCCGCAATAAGCTGATTTTTCGCTTTCGCGAGTTCGCTCGGCGTAACGCCCTTTGTTTGGATGAGTTTCAGTTCCTCAAGCAATGACTTTTCAAGTTCGGCGGATGTTTTGCCTTCGCTCCCGATCGCTAAAAAGTAAAGCAATCCGCCGTCAACCTTATTGTCGAGGTTGAATGAGGCTTCCTGCGCGATCTGTTGCTTGTAAACTAGACTCTGGTATAGTCGCGAACTCTCACCGCCGCTCAGGATTTTGTTCGCGACCCGAATAGCGGCAATGTCCGGATCATTCGAAGGCGGTGCGAGATATGTGATCGCAACAGCCGGAAACGGTACGTTTGGTGCGGTCTTTTCGAAACGAGCTTCCTTCGTACGGGCCGGTTCTTTCACAGTGACTCGCGGGATCGAAGAACGTGGCTGTTTGATCCGCCCGAAATATTTGTCCGTCCACGCGTCAAACTTCGTCTGGTCAAAATCACCTACGACGATCAGATATGCGTTATCCGGGCGATAATAGAGGTCGTAGAACGATTTCGCATCGGAGGGTGTCGCAGCATTCAACTGGTCAAGATCTCCTATCACGCCTCGTTTGTACGGATGTTGAGTGTACGAAAGGCTGTTGATGTATTCGAAAAACCGTCCATACGGCTGAGCGAGAACGCTCTGGCGAAATTCCTCTTTAACAACATCACGTTCAGAGGCAAAATTCTTGTCGTTGACATTTAGATTGACCATCCGCTCAGCCTCGGCCCAAAGCAGCGTTTCGAGATAATTCGACGGCACGACCTCGTAGTAATTCGTGTAATCATCCCAGGTTGAGGCGTTGTTAAAGCCACCAACATCCTCGGTCAGACGATCCATTTTTTCGTTCGGCATGTTCTTGGTCGATTTGAACATCATGTGTTCGAACATATGTGCAAACCCCGACTTGCCCATCGGATCATTTTTGCCCCCGACGTTGTACCAAACGTGAATGGCGACGGTCGGGCTCGTATCGTCCCGCACCGATACAATCTTAAGGCCGTTCGGCAAAGTCCGCTCCTTGATCGGCAGCGGAGCGACCTTGACCTGGGCGAAGCCTGTTACGGCCAGCATCAATGTCGCTAATGTGATCCAAAGAATGTTTATTCGCATACAGTTCCACTAGTCCGGAAATTTCGGTCGAAAACGTGTTGGGTCTTCATATTGTTCAAGATCTACAAAGGGGCCAGCGTGTTCAAGACGAACGGGTAATAAGAATTTGTCTCAAGGCTCTTTTAGCCCCAATATTGAACATTATTGATAATCGTAAAAGCCCTTTCCACTTTTGCGTCCGAGCCAACCGGCATCGACGTATTGTCTGAGCATCGGCGACGGACGATACTTAGGATCGCCGATCCCTTCGTGAAGAACGTTGAGGATCGCAAGGCAGACGTCGAGGCCGATGAAATCGGCGAGTGCGAGCGGACCCATCGGATGATTCATACCTAGCTTCATGATCTCGTCGATCGATTCTTTTGACGCAACGCCTTCGTGCAGGGCAAAGACCGCTTCGTTGATCATCGGCATCAATACACGATTTGAGACAAAACCTGCCGAGTCGTTGCATTCGACAGGCACCTTGCCCAACTGTTCAGAAAGCGCTTTAACTTTCCCATAAGTCTCATCGCTGGTGGCAATTCCGCGGATAACTTCAACCAATTTCATTAGTGGGACCGGATTGAAAAAATGCATTCCGATCACCTTGTCCGGGCGCTTTGTGGTTGCGGCTATCTTGGTAATGGAGATCGAAGAAGTGTTTGATGAAAGTATGGAGTCGCCTCCGCAAATTGAATCGAGTTTTTCAAATATCTGCTTCTTGATTTCAAAGTTCTCCGAAGCAGCCTCGACTACGAGAGTGCAGTCTTTTACATCGTTAAGGTCTGTGGTCGTCTTGATACGGCCAAGGACCTCAGCCTTCTGATCATCGGTCATCGTTTCCTTTTTTACGAAGCGGTCAAGGCTCTTGCTGATATTCGCAAGGCCACGAGCGACGAATTCCTCGGAAATGTCGCACATTATTACCTGAAAACCTGCTCCGGCAGCCGTCTGTGCGATGCCGTTTCCCATTGTTCCTGCTCCGATAACTCCAATTATTTCGCTCATATATATTTTGTTAATAACTTCTAAAGTACTAAATGATTAGAATAAACCACCGCGTCATCCCAAAACAAACCGGCCGCAAGACTTGCTGGTCTCACGGCCCGATCATATTAACTTCGCCAACGACGGTCTGTAAGCGTCACGCGATACTGAAGGTAATCATTGCCAACTATTCGGCGGAGGTGGCGGGGCATTTTCGAATGTCCGCTTTGGGTTTTGAAACAGCGGTTGAGGCTGTCCCGCACCGAGGTAGAATTTCTTTCCCTCATCACCAAATAAGAACCAAAGTCCATAAACACCGGCTGCCGTGCCAAGCGGAAATGACAATATGGAGACAATGCTTGCAACGATCCCAAACGTCCGGGCATTTGGCCTTTCCTTGAACATCTTGTACCCGCCAAGGATCTGAGATCCGGCAAATAAGGCCGTAAAAATGGCTACGAGGAAGATCGCGATGATAAAGAAAACGCCGACGAACTTCTCGTCTCCGCGGGCACTGCCAATGATCGCCGCTCCAATTATCCCATACACGATGCAAATTATTAGCATAACGGCGGCTTGCATTCCGCCGTGTGCCATCAAAAAGATACCGACTAACCGGTTGTGTTCATTTGGTGCCATACTTTACCTCGGCCAACGCTCGTAGCAAAAAAATGAACGCGAATTGTCGGCCTTTAGTTGCAAAAATCGATCAGTCACGTTCGACGGCCATGGCTACTGAATTGCCGCCGCCTAAACATAGAGCCGCGACGCCTCGTTTCGATCCGCGACGTTTCATTTCATAAAGAAGCGTCGTCAAAATGCGTCCGCCTGAATTGCCAATGGCGTGACCTAATGCGACCGCACCACCGTTTACATTGACCTTTTCGAGATCGAGGCCGAGTTCTTGCATCACACCGAGGGCTTGAACCGAGAATGCTTCGTTAAGTTCAAACAGATCAACGCTTTCCATCGACCAACCAGCCTTTGCCAAAACATTTTGCACGCCCTTGACCGGCGCCATCATGATCAGTTTGGGCTCGATGCCTGACGATGCCCACGCGACAACCCGACCGAGTGGCTCTTTGCCCGCCGCCACGGCATTCTCGGCAGACGTAACGACCAATGCGGACGCACCGTCATTTACGCCGGGAGCGTTGCCCGCCGTTACAGTGCCACCGTCCTTCTTAAAGGCGGGACGAAGTTTGCTTAGGCTTTCGGGGGTCGTTTCGGGCCTAACGGGTTCGTCATAGTCGAGTATCAGCGGATCGCCCTTTTTCTGGGGTATTTCGACCGCTATCATTTCGTCCTTGAATCTGCCTGCTTGTTGAGCCTCATATGCCTTTCGGTGCGAATTGTAGGCAAAATCGTCCTGCTTTTCACGCGATATCTGGTATTTGTCGGCCACGACTTCGCCGGTATTGCCCATGTGCCAGTTCTCAAACGGGCACCAAAGACCGTCATGGATCATGAGATCGGTAGCTATATGATTACCCATTCGGAATCCGTCGCGTGCGGTTTGTAGTGCGTATGGGATGTTCGACATCGATTCCATGCCGCCAGCGACAATGTAATCGGCATCGCCCAACGCAACTGCTTGCGACGCCAACGCCACAGCTCGTAGTCCGGAGCCGCAGACCATATTTATCGTAAGAGCTGAAACCTCAGGCGGAAGTCCCGCTCTCAATGCTGCCTGACGAGCCGGGGCTTGTCCCTGCCCGGCGGCAACGACGCAACCCATAATTACTTCATCGACTTGGTCACCTGCTATTCCCGCACGCTTTACGGCCTCTTTGATCGCGAACGCTCCTAGTTCAGGTGCCGAGAATCCTTTGAGAGCACCTTGAAACTTTCCGGTTGGTGTTCTCGCCGCACTTATAATTACCGCTGTTTTATTATTTTTCATGATAGGTGTGATTGACTTTGTTTCTAAGAGATTTTTAATGTTCGGAGATATTCGTAGATTATTCTCCGTTAATTATCTTATTCCCAAATACGCCGCGGTACAAATATATCGCTCTGCATAGCCAAATGCTCCCAATCAAAACATTGACGAAGAACGAAGCGGCCGAATTCTGGATATTCCAAAGCTTCGCCGATCGTAATCATTTTTAGGGACATATTCCGCCTATCCGGAAGTAAGATGTAAATGGTCCGATTCGATGGAATGAAAACGTTCGAAGACAGCGCGATCCAATGTTTCCCTGTGATCTGGATGAGCGATGCTGACTAATTCTGCGGCACGCTGTCGCAGGTTCTTTCCGTATAGGTTCGCCACGCCGTACTCGGTAACAATGTAATGCACGTGGGCACGGGTGGTAACGACTCCCGCACCTTCCTTAAGAAAAGGCACAATCTTGCTCTCGCCTCTCGCTGTGGTCGATGGCAGAGCAATTATCGGCTTACCCTCTTCTGAAAGTGACGCACCACGGATAAAGTCCATCTGCCCACCAACGCCGGAATATTGCATAGTGCCAATAGAGTCAGCACAAATCTGTCCCGTCAGATCAACTTCGATCGCGCTATTGATTGCGGTTACTTTCGGATTTCGGCGAATTACAGAACTGTCATTGACATAGGCAATGTCCAGCATCAGGACTTGCGGGTTATCGTCAACGAAATCATAGAGCCTTCGAGTACCCATTACGAAGCCCGCAACGATCTTTCCGGGGTGTTTTACCTTTCTTTCTCCCGTAACTACGCCAGATTCGACGAGGTCGATCAAGCCGTCCGAAAACATCTCTGTGTGGATGCCAAGATGCTTGTGATCCTTGAGTGCCGCCAGAACCGCATTAGGTATTGTGCCGATACCCATTTGCAATGTCGCCCCATCATCTATCAAGGCGGCGACATTTCTACCGATCGCCATGTCCGTCTCGGAAGGCGTCCGCGGTTGCTGTTCAGGCAGTGGGTCATTGATCTCTACAAACAGATCGATATCGCGAAGGTCAACTAGAGCGTCGCCTATCGTGCGCGGCATATTTGGGTTTACTTGAGCGATGACGAGCTTTGCTGTCTCTACCGCTGCCTTAGCAATATCGACCGAAACGCCCAGTGAACAAAACCCATGTTTATCCGGTGGTGAAACGTGGATCAATGCCACATCAAGCGGAAGGACACCCTTTCTGAATAAAGCCGGTATTTCGGAGAGAAATACCGGTATGTAGTCGCCTCGACCCGCCTGTACCGCCTTTCGTACGTTGGCTCCGACAAAAAACGCATTTACTCGAAAGCTTTCCTCGAATTCAGGTCTCGTGTACGGTGCATCACCTTCTGTGTGGAGATGAACGATCTCAACATTCTTAAGTTCAGAAGCTCTATCTGTCATTGCACATATTAAATGCTGCGGGGCAGCCGCAATGCCGTGAATGAACACTCGATCGCCTGACTTAATTACATTTACGGCCTCTGCCGCAGAGATTCCTTTTGTCATATTCAATTTAGTTACTTACGCTATTGTACGCCAATGTCCTCATTCCAAATCTCCGGGTAATCAGCAATGAAGCCGCCGAGGAGTTTAATACATTCGGCCGAATCTAAATCGACTATCTCCACCCCATTTTCTCGCAGCCAGTCAAGTCCGCCTTGAAAGGTCTCCGATTCGCCGACGATCACGGTGCCGATCCCGAACTGGCGTACCAAGCCGCTGCAATACCAGCACGGGGCAAGCGTAGTGACCATGATCGTGTCGAGATAGCTTCGCTGGCGTCCGGCCTTGCGAAAGGCGTCGGTCTCGCCATGAATCGACGGATCGTTCTCCTGAACGCGTCTGTTATGGCCGCGGCCGAGTAAGTTGCCGTCGCCGTCAAATAAAGCTGCCCCGATCGGAATTCCGCCTTCGGCACGTCCGATTGCGGCTTCTTCGAAAGCGATCGCGAGCAGTGCATTTGGATCTATCTTCGGGTTCATCAATTAGGATATTAACGTCAAAGGCACCGGTATGGTAACCTCGGTATTATGTCTCAGACCTTTCAGCCCGGCGATTTTCTAGTCTTCCAGCTTGAAGCAGGTTTCGCCCTTTTGCGTGTATTAAGCGTTGACGATTCGAGCGACGAACTCGTCTGGCACATCGCAGCCTACGATGATTTTTACCTCGATGTCGAAATGGCAGAAGCAGCGATTAATGTTGAAACGCCGTGTTCGAGCATACCGCACATTGCATTGACCAACCGAGCCTTTGAGAGTACACAAGTAGCCAAGATCACAAACAAACCGCTTACTATTCCCGAGATCGAACCACTGTTGAACTGGAAAAATTCTTCAAACGGCGAAATATCCGATCGCTCGGTGCGCCTGATGCTAGGCCTTCGGTGAACACATTTCGTGCTTGGATAAATTTCTCGTTGTATTTTCCGTCACGCTCACAGGTACAGGATCGTTAAAGTCCGCCGGTTCTAACATCAACTCTATGGTCGATCCGCCGATGCCCGAATTTTCATCCGACGTTTGATTCGGCGATCTCAGCGACCATTGTTTCTTTAGCTTCCGGATTCGGATGAATGACTGAATGTGCCATGCGCCCATCGCGATCAGAAGACCAGTGGTCACATATACAAGGATCGGCGTCTGCTGCCGAAAACCGAGAACTGAGTACAACAAAATTGCCAACGTGAAACAAGTGATGACCGTCATCAGCGACAAAACGGTGTTCACCTTGATGTGTTCTTCCGGAGTGTTCTCTTTCTTTGCCGGTTTCAGAAGGTCGGGCAAAAACGTGCCGCATTGACGGCAAAATGTTTCGGGCGACTGGTCTGGTCTTCCACATTTTGGGCAAAACATTAGATTGTTCGGCGCTTCAACTCGCGTTCGATCATTTCAAATTCGCGGCTAACTTGTCCTGCCGCAGACGAATTCTCTTCAGCCCGGCGAATAAGATACGGGATCGAATCAGCGACAGGACCATACGGCACATATTTTGAGACATTGTACCCCTTTTTTGCCAATACGTATGAAATCGTATCGCCCATGCCGTACAGTTGCGAAAAGAAAATATTCGGATGGTCTTTCTGAGAGCCTGTTTCGTGCATCCGTTCGGCAAGTAACCTTGTACTCACTTCGTTGTGGGTTGCTGCGACGAATGCCATGTCGTTGAAATGCCGCATGCAATATTCGATCGCCGCGTCGTAGTCAGCATCAGTATCGGCCTTTGTCATATGGATCGGCGAATCGTAACCCATTTCTTCAGCACGGTCGCGTTCCTTTTCCATGTAGGCTCCGCGAACCAATTTGACAGCATATATATATCCATCGTTCTGGGCCTGTCGACGCCGATCTTTGAGGTGCTGCAACCGGTCGGTGCGATACATTTGCAATGTATTGTAGATTATCGGCTTCTCGCGATTGTATTTCTCCATCGCGTCGGTCGCCATGCGGTCGATGGCGTCCTGTATCCACGAATCCTCAGCATCGATAAATAGCGGTTGATCAGCATAATATGCAGCTTCACAAATCTCAGCCACTCTGCGGCGAATGCGTTCGCATTTTGCCTGGCTCTTAGCGTCGAGCTTCTTTTTCTTGCTCATCCGTTCGAGCGTCCCAAGTGGAGCGATGCCAGTTACTTTGAAAACGGAGAACGGAATATTCGGGTCGCCCTGTGCACGTTGGATCGTCTTAATGATCTCGTCCTTAGTGTGGTCAAAATCCTCTTCCGTCGCTTTTCCTTCAACAGAATAATCGAGGATCGTCCCGACATTAGATGCGCCCAGTCGGTTGATCGCCTTTTCACATTCTTCAATTGTTTCACCTCCGCAGAATTGCTCAAAGATCGTCGCTTTAATCAGCCCTTCGACCGGCAATCCGATCGCCAACGCGAAGGTCGTACACTTCGTCCCGATCGCGTTGAGGAATGGCGAATTGAGCATTTTGAAAAGACGGTGCTTTTCCCTGAGCTCTGAGTCGGATTTGTCAGCAAAGGCTGTCGCGGTGTCCTGCAGATCGAGTTCAAAGTCGCTCATAAAAACCGGATAATAACATATTCGCGTCGGAGTCCACAGAGTCCACCGGGCATTTAATTGATGTTCGAGAGCACAAAATTGTAACTCACATTAATTTCACTTATCATAGATGTTTGGTCTCAGTCCCGCACATTCGGTCTGAGGCTCGTCAATTCATATGAGTAAAGCTCTACCTAAACGCTCAGAAAACTATTCTGAATGGTACAACGAGATCGTAAAACGGGCGGATCTTGCCGAGAACTCGGCGGTTCGCGGTTGTATGGTGATCAAACCTTACGGTTATGCCATTTGGGAAAAGATGCAGAAGGCGCTTGATGATATGTTCAAGGCGACCGGGCATCAGAACGCGTACTTCCCGCTTTTCGTACCAAAATCTTTTCTTGAGAAAGAAGAGGAGCATGCCGAGGGTTTTGCGAAAGAATGTGCGGTCGTCACGCATTATCGTCTAAAAGCGGATCCAAATGGCGGCCTGATGGTCGACCCGAACGCTAAACTCGAAGAAGAACTTATCATTCGTCCGACCTCTGAGGCTGTGATCTGGAACACCTACCGAAACTGGATCCAGTCGTGGCGCGATCTGCCGCTGCTGATCAATCAGTGGTGCAACATCGTCCGCTGGGAAATGCGGACGCGTCTCTTCCTGCGCACTGCCGAATTTCTATGGCAGGAGGGCCATACGGCACATTCGACAGAACAGGAGGCAATCGAAGAGACGGAACGCATGCTCGGCGTTTACGCGACCTTCGCTGAGGAATGGATCGCTCTGCCCGTTCTTAAGGGCCTCAAATCGCCTAACGAACGCTTTGCCGGTGCGATCGAAACTTATTGTATCGAGGCAATGATGCAGGACGGAAAGGCCTTGCAGTCGGGTACGTCACATTTTCTTGGCCAGAATTTTGCCAAGGCTTTCGACGTAAAATTCGTCAACAAAGAAAATGAACAGGAATATGCATGGGCGACGAGCTGGGGAGTTTCGACCCGACTGATGGGAGCATTGATCATGGCCCATTCCGATGATCAGGGACTCGTCTTGCCTCCAAAACTTGCTCCGATTCAGGTGGTGATCATTCCGATCTATCGGAATCCCGAGGATCTGGCGACGGTTTCCGCCGCAGTCGACACCATTGTTGCTGAACTGAAAGCAGCTGGGATGTCGGTCAAATATGACGATAGTGATAATCAGCGTTCGGGATGGAAATTTGCTGAATACGAGCTCAAAGGCGTTCCGGTCCGACTCGCCCTCGGAATGCGCGACCTCGAGACAGGCACGATAGAAGTTGCCCGACGCGATACTCTAAGCAAAGAATCACGCCCGATCAAAGGCATAACAGATCACATTAAGTTTCTACTCGATGAGATCCAGGAGAACATCTTCCAAAAGGCTCTGTCCTTCCGCGACGATAATACACACAGCGTCGATACATGGGAAGAGTTTAAGGTTAAGATCGAAAAAGGCGGTTTTTTGCTCGCCCATTGGGACGGCACCGCTGAGACGGAGGAAGCGATCAAGCAGGAAACCAAAGCGACTATTCGTTGTATTCCGCTTGATGCAATCGAAGAAAAGGGCAAGTGCATCTTTTCCGGCGCCGAATCTAGCAAACGCGTTGTATTTGCGAGAGCATACTAATAATCGAATTTATTCGGCTAATCCGAGTCTTTTCAACCTCAAAGTATCGGCGAGAGCATTAAAGCTGTCGCCGTTTTTTTTGAATAGAGCCGCTCTATATTTCAGTGCGTTCGTGTTGTCCGGATTTAGGGCGAGGGCCATATTGAGCGAGGTCAACGCGTCGTCATTCTTTCCCGTTTCGGTATAAACAAGGCCGAGATTCCCGTGGGGGTCGCTATTCTTAGGGTTTAGTTTTATTGCCAGGTGCAGGTCTGTTATAGCGTCATCGTACCTTTTCATTGAAATAAATGACATTCCTCGGCTCGAAAATGCGGAGGAATTATTCGGATCAAGCTGGATGGCCTTGTCAAAATCTGCTTTTGCTCCGTCGGGTCTGTTTTGCCGCAACAATGCGGAACCACGCAGCTCGTAAAACTGACCGTTTTCAGGAAACCGTTTGATCGCACTGTCATATTCTGCGATCTCATTGGAAATATCGCCTTTTGCCGCATACACTCCGGCTGACGCTGTATAGGTGAAGACGGCATCCTCGGGCTGCAGCAGCTCTACGGAACGTTTGCAGTCGGACATTGCGAGATCGAATTGTTTCGTCGCGGTATACAGTTTGCAGCGTTCTACATAGCTACGGGCGTAGTCAGGCTCGAGTTGGATCGCCTTAAAGAGGTCAGATAGTGCATCATCAAATTTCCTTGTTAAGCGGTATTGCCTGCCACGCGCAAGATAGCTTCGGACATTATTTGCATCCAGCGCGATGGCTTGGTTGATCGCGGTCAGAGCGTGGTCATAGTTTCCTTTCGCCTGATGAGCTTCGCCAAACAGCCTGAAATTCTCAGCGACATCCGGTTCCAATTTGGTCAATCGCTCAAAATCGTCGATCGCTTCGACAAGTTTCCTCTGCTCAAAGTAGATCGAGCCGCGAAGACGATAAGCTCGAATCTCTTTTGGCCCTATCGACAGGGCTTTCGTGCAATCGGCAACGGCAGCATCCAGATCCCTGGATTTTTGAAGAGCTGCGGCCCGGCCGAGGTAGGAGTTTAGGTCGCGGGGGTCGCGTGCGATCAAGTTGCTATATTCGGCTACCAAACACCGCAGATCGTCGGCTCCGCATATCTTCTCGGGACGCGTCGCCGTGCAGCCCGGAAAAAATACGGTGACTACAAATAATACAAGTGCGAATCTATTGATGTTGAACATTGGAAGGTGGACCTCGTTGAAAGGAAATAACTTGAGATTCAAAAGGACGGCAAACGTCTATCGAAATTCCAAGATGATATCATAATTGCCACAAGCGTCGACTATTTTGGTAATTTGAGCGTCTAAGTAAATGTATGCGAGATGCTTCGCAGGAATTGAAAAGTGTGGAAGATCAATCTCGTGCAATAGCGGCGTTAACACGGGTTTTAGATGTTTATAAATTTGACGGATGAGCAACTTGTCGAACTAGCGGTTTCGGAGAATTCCGAAGCTTTCGGCGAGATCGTTAGACGTTGGGAGCGTAAGATTTTCGCTCTCTGCTTCGGTATGCTCGGCCGCGAAGATGACGCGGGCGATGCCGCTCAAGAGGCATTTATTGCCGCGTACCGCAATCTTAAGAACTTTCGAGGCGAAGCAAAAGTTTCGTCGTGGCTGCACCGGATCGCGGTAAACCAGTGTTTGACAATAAAGCGGCGTCAGAAAACGAGGGCTGAAGATTTTCTCGATACCGATGATGGCAGTGATGAACGTACATTCGTCGCGGCGGCCCACTATTCACCGGCGAATTCGACTGAACAGGTCGAGCGCCTCAATATTGTTAGGCAGGCCGTTGGTGCATTGCCGGGCGATCTGCGGCAAGTGATAGTGATGAAAGAGTTTGAGGAAATGACCTTTCAGGAGATATCTGAAACACTCGAGGTGCCGCTGAGCACGGTCAAAAGCCGCTTGTACACGGCGCTTAAGCAATTAAAGATGAAGTTAGAACGAACGCCCGTTGAGGTGGTCTAGTTATGAAAGGCGAAGCAATAGAAAATTTGGTTTGCGAATTTAGCGAAGCGATAGTGCCGTATTTGTACGGTGAATCGAGCGATGCTGAACGCGAGCGGTTCGAGACGCACATGGCCGATTGCTTGCCATGTACAGACGAATTTGCAGAGCTATCGTTCTCGCGTTACTCGGTATTCGAGTGGCAGAAGGAAGAATTTGCTCCGCTGAAGACGCCCCGGATCGTTATTCCTTACGAAGAAAGATCAGAGGCGGTGATAGGATCGTTTGCCGGATTTCGCCAACTACTTGCCTTCAATTGGTCAACTGCGGTAGGAGCGGCGGCCGCAATAGCGATCATAGCGGGCATTGGTTTCGTTGCGATCAATAACTTTGGCAGATCTGAACAGCAGTTTGCGGGCGTCGATGAATCGAACAATAACATCCAGATAGCGAAACCTGTCTCCTCTCCCGTGGTCGCAGCCGTTAGTCCGAAGATCGATCCCGTCATTACTGCGGCAAGCTCCGCACCGGATCGGAGCGTGGTGGCGGTCAAGGCAACTGCGATCAATCGCCGACCGAAACAAACTCTGACAGCCAAGAGCAATCTTCCAAGACCCGTTAATGTCGATGCGGTAAATATTCCGCCTCGGGAGAACCGAAAAACGCCGTCGTTGACGGCCGGTACGGATGACGACGATAAGTCTTTGCGTTTGACGGACCTTTTTGACACGGTCGATACACGGCTTTAAGTCTGTTGAGGCACATTATGAATACGCTTAAGTTTAGTAGAATATTGATACTTGCGGCCTTTACGGCTGCCGCGTCAACGTTTGCGTGGTCACAAGATACGACCGACCCGAAGACCCAAGAATCTTCGCGTCCGATCGTCAATCAGGTCGGAAATCAGCAAGTGGATATCCGTCAGAACGTACTGATGCAGCTCGGGTTGTCGCGCGAACAGGTTCAGCAAATCCGACTTATCAATCGGGATCGAAAGCCGTTGATGGACGAAGCTCAACGACGGTTTCGAGAGGCGAATGTTGCACTTGATCTGGCGATATATTCGGATGAAACCTCGGATGCTGATGTCGAGGCACGTCTCAAGGATGTCCAACTTGCGCAAGCCGAGGTTGCGAAACTCAGATTTGCAAATGAATATGCGGTTAGAAAGATCCTCACACCCGAACAGCTTGTTCGCTTTCGCGACCTTCGGCAGCGTTTCGAAGCAATTCGGCGCGAAATGGAAACACGGCGGCCGATGAACCGCAGCGGAGAGGATCGGCGTCCGCTTCAAAATAATAGCCAGCAAGAACGCCGATTTCTTAAGCGGAATCAACAAAAGCAGTATTAGAAAACCCGAATATCAACTGAAGTGATCTAAACAGACCGGCGCTCCCACCGTCGGCTTTTGCCGTTTGTTTGAGTTTGACAATACTTCGTTATATTCTTGAGCTGAGCGAACCATGGCTGGCTGCTTTCGATGAATCTAATCACTAAATTCCTTTCTGAACTACAGGGGATGACACTCCTTTTATGGCGCGCTGTTTATGGGTTGAGAAAGCAGCCGCGTTATTTTGGTGAGACCGTCAGACAGCTCGATTCGATCGGTGTCGGCTCGCTGGGAATCGTTATCCTGACCGGGTTCTTCACCGGCGGCGTATTGATCCTGCAGGCCTATCCGACGCTTCAATATTACGGAGCTCAAAGCAATGCGGGACAGGGGGTGGCAACTTCCTTGATCCGAGAGCTTGGCCCAGTTTTGACTGCTTTGATGGTCGCAGGCCGCGTGGGATCTGCGATTTCGGCTGAGCTCGGTTCGATGGTCGTCTCCCAGCAGATAGACGCCATGAGGGCATTGGGCACATCACCTGTGCGAAAGTTGGTCACGCCGCGAATACTGGCACTAACGTTTGCGTTACCGCTACTTACCGTGGCGGCTGATATTTTTGGGCTCTTTGGCGGTGGTCTAGTCGCCCAATGGATCTATGGTCTCGATCATACGGTTTACATCGCTTCGGTTCGCATCGGAGTGTCGGTAAACGATCTTATCGGCGGCATAATTAAGCCACTTGCATTCGGTCTTTTAATTGGACTGGTTTCGTGCTATCGAGGATTGAATACGACCGGTGGGACGGTTGGGGTCGGACGATCAACAACAAGTGCGGTAGTACTCTCATCGATCTTGGTTATCATCGCAGATTTCTTCTTATCCAAGGTTTTGCAGACCTTTTTCAGCGGTACGATGTTCTAATTATGACATTTGAGGATGCAAATGGGATCTCCGGGTATGAATCGCCTGCAGACGGTCTAACTGGCAGTGCAGAAGATGATTCGCGTCTGATACCTGCGATCGAATTTCGGAATGTAGACCTTGCATTTGACGAGCAGGTGATACTTGACGGAATCAGTTTCAAGGTTCGCCGTGGTGAGACCAAGATCGTACTTGGGGGCTCCGGGAGCGGAAAGTCTACGATCATCAATCTAATACTAGGGTTATTGAAAGCAGATGGAGGGGAGATCCTAGTAGACGGCGAAGACATCACTCATTTCGATGATCAGGACATGATGCGGATCCGAAAGAAGATCGGCATGGTCTTTCAGGAGGGCGCATTATTCGATTCGCTTTCGGTTTATGACAACGTCGCTTATCGTTTGATCGAAGAAAATGTCGATCCTGATGAGATCGACCATGAGGTCAAGCGGATGCTGAGCTTTGTCGACCTTGATGATGCAATTGACAAAATGCCATCTGAGTTGTCCGGCGGAATGCGCCGCCGTGTAGGTATTGCTCGAGCTCTCGTCGGGAATCCAACAATTGTTCTTTTTGACGAGCCTACGGCAGGGCTCGACCCTCCAACGGCGAGAACGATATGTGAATTGGCGATCAAGCTTCGCGACCTAGAGGATGTTTCATCCATATTTGTGACCCATGAGATGAATAATCTCGAATATCTTACGTCTGAATATGCTAACCTTGATGAAAATGGCGTTGTACATTACGTTGAGGAGGGCGATACACTTTGCCTTTTGAATACTGAGGTGTTGATGATTCGTCGCGGAAATATAATTTTTAGCGGGCGAGATGAACAGCTTAGAACATGCGATGATCCGTATATCTACCGATTTATTCGCGGAAAATAGCAACTAATGCCAAAGAGTAATAAAAAACTGACCATTAGCGAACTGCGTGTAGGAATATTTATGCTTGCCGCTCTTTTGGTGTTTGGGTTTCTAATCATTAACTCGAGCGGTGATTTCAATCCATTTGAAAAGAAGATTCGACTTAAAGTTCGCTTTGACAGTGCCGACGGCCTCAGAAAGGGTGCTGAGGTGCAGTTGGCCGGTGTATCGATTGGGAAAGTCGAGGATGTTAAGTTTCTAACTGGCGACGCTACTGCTGGCGAACGTATCGAAGCGACGCTCGCAGTATCCAGTCAGTTGGAAAATAGGCCGATCAACGAACTTATTCGCACTGACTCAACCGCCCAACTTGTAGGTACCTCGGTACTTGCTAACGATAAGACGATCAATATCTTACCCGGCACGGTGAAAGGTTCGCCGGTGGAAAACAATACCGTCTTAAGCTCGAGTGCGGCGATTTCGATGAACCAGTTGACGGCGACCGGCAACGATCTGCTCAAACAGATCAATAAGCTTGCAATCCCGGCGAACGAGATCCTCAACAAGGCCAATCAAGGCGACGGTACTCTTGGGCGCATCGTTAATGACGAATCACTTTATAAGAATCTAGACGGTGCAGTTGCCGAAACGCGTGCAACTATGACGCGGCTTCAGACTACGATCGATAAGATAAACAGTGGCCAAGGCACTGCCGGCAAGCTTATCAACGATCCAAAGCTTTATGACAGCCTAAATAAGACCGTAGAGCAGCTTCAAGCTATCTCGACGGACATTAGGGGCGGGAAAGGCTCAGCAGGTAAATTTGTGAGCGACGATGCTCTCTACACTGAAACTCGGGGGGCGATAGCCGATCTTCGAAAGGCGGTCGCCCAGTTCAGTGAGATCGCTGCAGATATAAAGATCGTATCGGGGGATTTGAAGGACGGAAAGGGCACGGCCGGCAAGTTTCTAAAGGACGAGAAGCTCTATGACGAAGCACGTGACGCCCTTGAGAAATTCAATTCCACGGCGGCGAAACTCGATGCCATTCTCGCCGATGCCCGCAGCGGTAAAGGTACCCTCGGTAAGCTACTAACTGACGAAACGCTCTACAACAGTATCAACACAACTGCGACGAACGTTGCTACGTTCACAGGCGAAGGCACAAAACTCCTCGGTGACTTCCGCGCTAATCCCAAAAAATTCCTTCGGATAAAACTCGCGATCTTTTAACAAGACAACAGAATGCATAATATCATTGCAGGTCTGCATACTATACGCTATACTCCGTTGGTGAATGCATACTATACACCACAGATGTATAGTATTTCGCTTATATGCAAAAACGAGAACGTCATGCAATTTTGCTTTCCCTGATCAGTAGCGAGCCGATCCGTAGTCAGGCGGTTCTCGCTTCCCGGCTTACTGAAGTCGGAATTAGTGTCACGCAGGCAAGCGTTTCGAGAGATCTAGACGAGCTGGGAGTGCTCAAGAAAAATGGACAATACTCGTTACCTCCGAAGGCGAGGGGTATCGCCGAATTTGGCGCCGTGGCCTTTGATGTGGCCGGAGCGAATTTGATCGTCGGAAAGTGTTCGTCCGGACTTGCATCAGCGATTACCGTAAGAATTGACGCTGAGAAATCCCAAGAAATAGTAGGCACCATCGCGGGCGACGATACCATATTCATCGCAGTGAAAAATATTACGGATCAGGATGCGGTACTCCGCAAATTGGGAGAGATGTTCGGATAGAAGCTAAATGAAATACGTAGAGATCGAAAAAATGGGTTCCTCTGTTTCCGGGCTTGGGCTCGGCCGTCATGTCTCCGTCATCGATAATTGTCCGTCTCCTTCAGTTGGCGATGTGGTTGCTGTTCGGGCACTATCTGAGAGTGTCACATACGGCGATTTAGAATTGCCGAGCGGCCGACTTGCGAAGATCAACAAAGGTGACGTAATTCTCGGAGTGCTTGGTAAGCGCCGGGCACTAAAGGGATTCGTCGGTGACGTACCTGAATCAGTCAAAGATGGCGATAAGCTGCACCTATTAAATATGGGCGGTGTCATTGGGTTGTGTAAGGGACACCATTCCTCATTTTCCGACGCGATCGAGGTCGAGGTTGTAGGTATCGCGTGTAACGATATCGGCTCTGTGCTAAACATTGCCGACAATGCGGTTCGGCCTGCCGACCATCTTAATGCTTCGGCTCCGATCGTCGTGATAGCCGGTACGTGCATGAATTCAGGAAAGACGGTTGCTGCAACCGAAATAATCAAACAAGCTGCAGATGCAGGTTTGCGTGTCGCCGGAGCAAAACTATCCGGGATTGCATGCCTTCGCGACACGCTGCATATGCAAGATCACGGTGCGGTTGCTACAGCCAGTTTTCTGGATTGCGGACTTCCCTCGACAGTTGATTATGGAGACCTTGCGCCGATCGCGAAAGCTTTGCTGAACCAGCTGAATTCATCTCAGCCCGATCTGATTGTGGTCGAACTCGGGGACGGGATCGTCGGAGGTTACGCGGTTGATTCGGTTCTGCTCGATTTGGAAATAAAAAATGCTATTTCGGCATTTGTGTTTTGTGCATCTGACTACGTCGGTGTAATTGGCGGCTTGGCGGTGTTGAAAGAAATTGGCATAAGCGTCGACGTAGTAGCTGGATCGGTCACGGATTCGCAAATGGGCGAGGACTTTGTTCGGGAGAATTTTGGTCTTGAGGCCGGGAACGCGCGACGAAACGGCGCGAAGTTATTTGAAATGGTCCAGAACGCCTCATGTTTTACGGAGGTGCTCGCGTGACGGATAGGAGGATTCGCATCGCGATATTTGGTGGTTCGGGCTATGGAGGCAGTGAACTACTGCGAATACTGCTATTTCATCCCAACGCGGAGATTGTTTTGGTCACGGCGAACGAGCATGCCGGAAAGGCAGTCTCTGAGGTTCACCGGAATTTGAACGGCATTACGGATCTTCGGTTTGAACAGGCTCCGGGACGACCTTTCTTTGTTCGGTGATATCGATGTTGCGTTCTTTGCACTGCCGCATGGCCAGGCAATGGATATAATCCCGAAGCTGCGGGACCATGTTAGAGCTATTGATCTATCCGGCGATTTTCGGATCGATGATCCGGATATTTTCAGCTGAGTTTTACAAACAGGAACAGTCGCAGCCTGAGTTGCAGCGGAAATTTGTCTACGGCCTGACAGAGACAAATCGCGAGGCGATCAAAACGGCTCGATACATCGCCAATCCCGGCTGTTTTGCGACCGCGACGCTGCTCGCGTTAGCTCCGATGGTCAAGAGCGGTTTGCTAACGGGCAAGGTGATCGTTGACGCCAAAACGGGCTCTAGCGGCTCGGGAGCAAAGGCGGCGCCGAATACACATCATCCGCAGCGGATGAATTCGTTTTATGCGTACAAGCCGTTTAAGCACCAACATGTGCCGGAGATCGAGCAGTGCCTTCGCGCGGTTGGTGGACTTCCGAGCGACCTGGTTTTCATCACTCACAGTATGCCGGTTTCGAGAGGGATCTTTGCATCGTGTTACATGGAAACATGCGTTGAGGTTACGAATGAGGACCTCCAGAATCTCTATAGCCATTTTTATAGCGACTCGTTCTTTATTCGGCTCGTCGATGGCTCACCAGACATCAATTGGGTAAAGACAACGAATTTCTGCGACATTGCTGTGAATTCGAACGGCAAAAATGTCGTGGTCTTCTCGGCACTAGACAATTTGGTCAAGGGAGCAGCTGGACAGGCGGTGCAGAATATGAATCTGATGTTCGGGTTAGACGAGACGACTGGCTTAAAGATGATCGGAACAAATCCCTGATGCTAAAGACGATCGAAGAAGAGCCGTGGTTCTACATACTCGAGCACGACGATGGGACGGACGAATACTTCCTCGACGTCGTGTGCGGGACAGTTGCGATATTTACGATAAAAATTAAGTTAGAGACGAAGGAGGTCGAGGAATACAGATCGGATCAAACGAGTATTCGAACCCTTGCATACGATATTTGCGATCATCCGGGTGATTATCTTGATCGAAGAGTGTAATTGATGAATTTTATAGCTACAAAAGCAAAGGAAGACCGATATCAGGTCGAGACCTACGCTAAGTTGAACATAGCTGTTGAGCGTGGTTCAGGGGCATGGGTGTGGACAAGCGATGGCGAGAAGTATCTCGACCTATATGGCGGGCATGCGGTCTGTGCGACAGGGCACAGCCATCCGCACGTTGTAAGATCCATTCATCAGCAAGCCGAGCAGGTCCTATTTTATTCGAATCTTGTCTATTCCGAGATCAGGGCAAAGGCAGCGGAAAAGCTCGTTTCCATTGCTCCGGATTCACTGTCGAAATCATTCTTTTGCAATTCCGGCACTGAGGCCAACGAGAATGCGATGCGTATGGCCCGCATGGCGACCGGCCGCGAAAAGGTGGTCACATTTTCCGGCGGTTTTCACGGGCGAACAGCAGATTCAATATCAGCAACATACCTCGGGAAGTATCGTGAGATCGGAAAGCCGAATGTTCCCGGACATGTATCGGCAATATTTGGCGACATTGACAGTGTCCGGGCTGTCGCAGACCGCGAAACGGCAGCGATCATGCTTGAGCCGATCCAATCGATGGCCGGCGTTCGCGAAGCAGAACCAACGTTCTTTTGGGCATTACGCGAACTTTGCGACGAACTTGGGATCATCTTGATATTTGACGAAGTCCAAACAGGCATTGGCCGAACGGGAAATTGGTTCTTTGCCGGCAGCTCTTTGTCAGACAATGTCGATCCGGACATAATCACCCTGGCCAAATCTCTCGGAAGCGGCGTTCCCGTCGGGGCTTGTATTGTTAGCGAAAGGGTCGCTAATAATATAAAGCTCAATGATCTGGGCACGACATTCGGCGGTGGAATGTTGGCAATGGCTGCGGTTTTGGCAACCCTTGAGGCAATCGAAAACGACCGTATGATCGACAACGCGGCATTGATCGAACAACATTTGCGTAAAGCGCTATCAACGGCGCCGGACGTGGTAGCAATTCACGGCAAAGGATGTTTACTTGGAATCGAATTCAATGAGCCGGTCGGGCCGGTGCATGCCAAATTATTGGCAAATAACATTATTACGGGTACGTCCAGCGACCCCAAGATCCTTAGATTGTTACCACCTTTGTGCGTCACGGTCGAAGAGATCGACCTCTTGGTCGAGGTCCTCACACGATGAAGAATTATCTAAGTACATCTGATTTCTCGAGGGATGAGCTCGAGCGATTGATCGGGTCGGCAATGACGCTTAAATTTGGCGATTCAAGCGCCAAACCGCTTGCCGGCAGATCGGTTGCACTCGTGTTTTTCAACCCGAGCCTGCGAACTCGTGCATCGATGCAGGTAGGAATTTTCGAACTCGGCGGAAATCCTGTGATCCTTGAACCCGGCGGTACGTCCTGGACGCTTGAACACAGAGACGGCGTCGTGATGGACGGTGACAAGACCGAGCATCTGGCCGAATTTGTGAGGGTCCTCGAGCGCTATGTTTCAGCGATCGGCGTGCGTACCTTTGCCGAGCTTAAAGATTGGGAAACCGAACGTACTGATCCGATTTTGAGTGCCTTTGCGAAATATGCTTCGGTACCTGTCATAAATCTCGAATCGGCTATGCATCACCCATGCCAGTCGATGGCAGATATGATGACAATTAGAGAGACGCTTGGGCCTGCGAAGAAGAAGGTACTTCTGACATGGGCGTGGCACCCAAAACCGCTTCCTATGGCAGTACCGAACAGCTTTGCTCTCGCTGCAGCTCAATTTGGCCACGATCTGCGGATCGCACATCCGAAAGGTTATGAACTCGACGATCAATTAGTCGCTGAGATCGAACAACAGGCGGCTCAAAACGGAGGGAGCGTCGAAATCACAAACGACCCAAGCGGTGCGTTTGACGACGTGGAGGTGGTTTACGCAAAGAGCTGGGGTAGTAAACAATTTTACGGCGACGCGTCCGCCGATATGCGCGAAAGATCCGTATATCGCGATGAATGGATTGTCGACGAAGAGAAGATGATGCATGCAAACGACGCGATCTTTATGCACTGTCTCCCGGTTCGGCGAAATGTGATCGTTTCGGACGCTGTGATCGATTCGCCGCGGTCGGTGGTCATAGACGAAGCCGAAAACCGGCTCCATATTCAAAAGGCAATAATGTCGGAGTTGATCAAATGAACATTGAGACGCTCGATCTGCTGCGCGAATCGCTGCCCTATATTCAGAAATTTCAAGGCAAGACGTTTGTCGTTAAATTCTCCGGCAAGGTAACGGAAGATAAGGAAAACCTTGCCTCGCTTGCCGAAGAACTTGCACTTCTGCACCAGGTTGGTATTCGTGTTTGTGTCATTCATGGCGGCGGGAAACAGTTGACGGAACTTGCTCAGAAATTGGGCGTGGTCCAGACCGTGATCGGCGGACGTCGTGTGACGGACGACGACACACTTGACCTCGCAAAAATGATCTTTCGCGGAAAGATCAATACAGAGATATTGGCGCAATTCCGACGGCGAGGCGTATCCGCTGTCGGGCTTTCAGGTGTCGACGGCGGAGTCGTAAAGGCGGTCAAACGACCGCCAAAAGATGTGATTAACAAACAAACCGGTGAAACGCACACAGTCGATTTTGGACATGTTGGCGATGTTGTCGAGATCGACGCCTCGTTGATAAACACACTATTGGATAGCGGTTATTTACCTGTCATTTCGTCGCTTGGCGCAGATAACGACGGGAAAATCTTTAATATAAATGCCGACACGATAGCGTCCGAGATCGCTGCAAGCCTTGCAGCCGAGAAACTTATATTGTTGACCGATGTGAATGGTATCTATCTTGATGAGGGGAACGAAGATACAAAGCTTTCGCAAATATCGATCACCGACGCTCGTCAAATGATCGAATCCGGCCGTGCAACCGGCGGAATGATACCGAAACTTGAAAGCTTGATAGAGCTCTTAGCCCGTGGAGTGAAGTCCGCTCATATTATTAGTGGAACAACGCGCAACGCGTTGCTGGCTGAGGTGTTCACTGACCAGGGCACCGGAACCATGGTTTTGGCGTAGTTTGTATATCTTCTCAATGCAAGTGAACTGATCCGGCTCGTTCCTAATAGCACAAGGCATAATGTGGCTTGTGATCGAAAATCAGGAGGATAGTATGAAGAGAACTATTATGGCATTGGGGCTTGTCTCGATGTTTGGAATGAATGCTTTTGCTTCGGTTTACATCCGGTATTACAACAAAGATTCGACCCAGTGGAAGTTTGTTGTAAAGATGGACGGCTCAACGAAAGAGGTCGTCTTTAACGCCTCGACCAGCGGGGCCGCAACGATCGGCGGCAGCGGAACTAGAGCAGTTGTCACGACAAAATGCGGTGATGTGGCGATCAGTGATAATTCAAAGATCGAGATCAAAGATGGCTGTATCAAGTTTGTAAATTAGAGAACATACGGCAGAGTGTTCAACAAAATAAGAGGGCCGGCGGAGCAATTATGCTACACCGGCCTTTTCTAGACGTAACGATCGGTGCCAGGCCTGATTTGTTGCTTTTCTTCAGAAAGTTGAGCTACGCCTCGCGCATGCATGCCTCGGATCCGTTGTCGACCGCAAGCTGCCCTTCATAGTCGTTATGATACGCCAATTCTCTCCGGCTCGAAAGAAATGCTTTTATTGTGCACAAAGAACGTTGGGCTTGCCGGACGCTGATGGGCAGTTGGTGTCGTTGGGTGCACAATTGGGGCGGTGTTGGGAAGTTGGAGATGGCGTTTTTGAGTGGGAATGTTGGGCAGCGATGGGTTTTTTGTCTGATCTGGACAACAACGGAGGCACTGGCAGCCTGTGACAGTTTTTGAGACGCGTTTTTTGATTGTAGCAGGGGGCTTTTTTATTGTCGCTGACCCCGCTTTTTGTTGTCGCAAGCCCCCTAAAACACTGTCGCAAACCCTCTAAAAACTGTTGCAGAACGCACCTTTGCGGTCATTTTCGTCAAATTTGTTGAAAAAAATGTGGTACGTACCACAATTTGATCAAAACAAAGAAAAAACACGATCGGTCATTCGAGAAAACATGAAAAAGGCCCGCGGACCAAACAATCCACGAGCCTTAAACGATGGTGCTCAGGGCGAGACTCGAACTCGCACGGATTACTCCACACGCCCCTCAAACGTGCGCGGCTACCAATTACGCCACCTGAGCAAATTTTCAAAAAACAACAAGTATGAAGACCTGATTACTTTGTTGCCGGAGCAACGTCAACTGGAGCGGCGACCGGTGCAGAAGCCGGTGAAGCGACTGGAGCTTCGGTCGGAGTTGCGGCATTTGTAGAATCAGGTGTAGCCGTATTAGCGTTCGTTTCGGCCGGAGCGTCAGGGTTGCTAGATAAAACCGACACATTTCCGGTCAAGGCCGGCATTGATAACAATAGGGCAGACACCATAAACAATCCGGCAGCGGTAATTGTAACCTTTGACAAGATCGTGGCTGTGCCTCGAGGTGCAAGTGCCGAACTTGAAACATTGCTTGTGAACAAGGCTCCCGCGTCGGTCTTACCAGGCTGCAGCAAAACCGCAGCAATCAGCACGATGCAGGAGAGAAAAAAAACTGCGTATAAAAAATATTCCAACTTCTTAAACCACCTATTTATAGTTCACGATCGCGGCAAAACTTTCCGCATCAAGACTAGCTCCGCCGACGAGTGCCCCGTCGACATCCGGCTGCGACATAAGTGTCGCTATGTTGTCCGGTTTGACCGAACCGCCGTAAAGGATCCTGACCGCATTTGCGACCTCGGCACTGTGTGAATTCGCAACTGTTGAGCGAATGTAACCGTGCATTTCTTGAGCCTGTTCAGGCGTGGCGGTTTTACCCGTACCAATTGCCCAGACAGGCTCGTAAGCGATAATGATACGTTCCATATCGGCAACTGTCAAACCTTCAAGACTCGTATTCAATTGCCTTTGGACGATATTCTCTGCGTTTCCGGATTCCCTTTCAGCCAACATCTCGCCGACACACACGATCGCGGTCAGGCCGGCGGCGAGCGATGCTCTCGCCTTCTTATTCACAGATTCATTCGTTTCACCGTAGAACTGGCGCCGTTCTGAATGGCCAATGATGACATGCGTACAACCAACATCTTTAAGCATCGTCGGAGTTATCTCGCCGGTATGAGCACCAAACTCATTTTGGGTGGCACAATCCTGTGCTGCGACGCAGATATTTGAGCCTTCCAAACGATCGGCAACCGTCTTAAGCGCCGTAAATACGGGAGCTATGACAACTTCGCAATGATTTGCATTAGCAACAAGCGGCTTTAATGAAAGCGCCGACCGAACGGCCTCTCCGAGCAGCTTATACATCTTCCAGTTTCCGGCGATCACGGGTTTTCTCATACAGCATAAGTTAACAAATCCGATCGCGAACACGAAATCGTGGCGATTCGTTACCCACAATGCTATCCTCGTAAATTAATACAAGGGGAAGTTCTTCAAGATGTTAAAAAACTTTTCGCGTCCGCGTCGGGTGGTCATTACCGGGTTTGGCTGCGTTACACCTATCGGGATAGGACGTGAAGCATTTTGGAAATCGCTTCAAACCGGAGTCAGCGGAGTTCGTCAAATCAGTAGTTTCGACGTAACCGAATCTCCAGTCAAGATCGCCGCAGAAGTGCAGGATTTCGATGTTTCGCAATTTTTGACAGCGAAGGATATTAAACACGTACCGCGGACCGTTCCTCTCGTCTTAGCCGCTGCACGCGAAGCCTTGGCGGACGCAAAGATCGACACTGAATCACTCACACTTGAAGGACAGCGGCGGATCGGTGTCGAGATCGGAACCGGAGGCGGTGGATTGGCATTCGCCGAAAAGCACTACGAATATTGGTTTCTAGGCCCTAAAACGCACGCAAGCGTATACATAATCCCAGCCTCGACTCATGGCGGATTGTCGTCCGAAATTTCGATGGCGTTCGGACTCAAGGGGCTTTCTCACGTTATTTCGACGGGCTGCACAAGTTCGACCGATGCTATATACTATGCTGCCCAACATATTGCACTCGGACGTCAAAATACGATGATCACCGGGGGAGTGGACGCTCCGCTAGCTCCTGGTATTTTCGCCGGTTTTAATTTGATGACGGTCTTGACCCGAGATTGGAATGAAGAGCCTCACCGGGCGTCACGGCCATTTTCGGTTGGACGATCAGGTATTGTAGTTGGCGAAGGTTCCTTTGTCTTCATTCTCGAAGATCTCGAAACAGCTTTGAATCGGGGTGCGAATATATATGCCGAGATCACAGGTTACGGAGCGACCTGTGATGCCTATCACCGTGTTCGTCTTGATGATTCTGGAATTGAACCTGCACGAGCGATGAAGATGGCGCTCGATGACGCGGGCGTCGATCACGATCAGGTCGAGTATGTGAATTTGCATGGAACGTCGACGGTCCTAAATGACAAGATCGAGACCATTGCCGTCAAGATGGCACTTGGCCCGCATGCATACAAGACTCCGATGTCAGCGACAAAATCACAACTCGGCCATCCACAAGGTGCAAGCGGTGCCGCAGGGATCGGGGCCGCCTTATGTGCGATGACGACCGGGGTGATACCGCCCACGATCAATCTGGACGAAGCCGATCCCGATTGCGATTTGGACTATGTCCCAAATACTGCGAGGTCTGCTGCGGTCAATACAGCCTTATGTAACTGCATTGGATTCGGTTCGAAGAACAGTGCGTTGGTCTTGCAGAAATGCGTCGGTTAGTATGTTCGATCGTTTTCAACAACGCAGCACTGACCTCGAACGCCTCGACACTGGTGAATACACTTCCGAGGAATATTCGCGATGGCAGCGTGAGATGAAGTTCATTCACGGTATTTTGGGAGAGGAGCGGGCACTCAAGAATACATTACTACGGGATATCGAAACACCTCATGAGACGAAACTATCCGTGATCGACGTTGGGGCGGGTTCCGGAGGATTATTAAGAAAACTTGCTTATTGGACACTTCCCCGCGACGTTTTTCTGGTTGGAGCAGAAATTGACCGAATTGCCGCTAAATCGATCACCGATTCCAAGATCGCAGGGCTTCAGTGTGACGCGTTGCGGTTGCCCTTCTGTGACAACGCATTTGATTATTCATTCTGCTCCCTTTTCCTGCATCATCTCGACGATGACGGGGCGGTGAAACTTCTTAAGGAGATGTCTCGCGTGGCATCAAAGCGAATTTACGTGATCGACTTGAACAGGCATCCGCTCGCTTACTACTTCTATAATTTCTTTGGATGGTTCGTTCTGCAGCGGTTCACTCTTGAGGATGGCTCGCTATCCATCTTGCGTAGCCGAACGCCCGGAGAGCTGTTCGAGATCGCAAGAAAGGCCGGATTGAATGACACTAAGGTCGAACATTCGCGGGTAAATAGATTGATACTCTCCGGAAGATAGTAGATGGATACAAACCTTAAGAATTCATATGACGTGATCATCGCCGGGGCTGGCCCGGCCGGCTCCAGTGCTGCAATTAGACTTGCGAAAGCCGGGATGAGTATTCTTTTGATCGAACAGAAGAGATTTCCCCGCGAAAAACTTTGCGGCGAATTCATTTCCCCAGAATGTCTTATACATTTTCAGGAGCTTGGTGTGTCGCCTGCGATTCTTGCGGCCGGAGGTACCTCGTTATATGATACAGACTTTTATTCTCGTAGCGGAAAGGCTGTCTCGGTTCGCACTGAGTGGTTCGGCAAAGGTGAATCGCCTGCAATTGGCCTCAGTCGTGCAGAAATGGACAATTTAATGGTTGAACAGGCTAAGCGTATAGGCGTTGACGTTTTCGATGAAACAAGTGTGACGGGTCTCTTAATGGAGAATGCTCATGTCCGGGGTGTTAAAGTAAAAAATAAAATGGGCCTGGAGACGCAAATAGAATCATCACTCACTGTCGATGCGACAGGTCGGACTCGCAGCCTGGCAAGAAAACTTGAGGCTCGGGACGCAAAGAGGTCGGCGGCGAAGTACGTGGCATTCAAAACGCATTTACGCGGTGCCCAGATCAAGCTTGGCTCGTGTGAGATCTATGTTTACCGAGGCGGATATGGAGGCTGTAATCAGGTTGAAGATAGCCTCTTCAATTTGTGTTTTATCGCGTCCGCAGAAGATACCAAGCGCTTGGATAGCAGCGCCGAAAGAATAATGCGTGAGCTCGTTTTTACAAACAAACGTGCAAAGTACGCGATGGAGGGAGCTGTCGTGGAAAAGCCATGGCTGGCCGTACCGATAGAGCGATTCGGCCGGGGCGATCTCGTGCCGGCGAAAGGTTTGATAACCGTCGGTGATTCCTCTGCCTTTATCGATCCGTTTACCGGCAGCGGGATTTTGCTTGCACTCGAAAGCTCAAAGATCGTCGCGAATGCGATCGTCAATAGCCGCTCGATAGGCCTGGACCTTAAAATGATTGAAGATTCCTATCGAAAAAACTACGCCGCAGCATTCGATTCGCGGCTGCGGGTATGCTCATGGCTTCGATATGCCGCTTTCGCTCCTTGGTTGGCCGATGCGACGATCGCCCTGCTATCGGTAAATAGCGGGTTGCTGAGGCACGTTGCAAGAGCAACTCGGGTTAATCCGGACCCGGTCATCAAATAATCAGTCTCGTGAACTACTTATCGTCCAGTGCCGCAACGCCTGGCAGTTCGTCGCCCGCCAAAAATTCGAGGGTAGCTCCACCGCCGGTCGAGATGTGACTGATCTTTTCGTTAAGCCCCGCCTGATTTACAGCTGAGACCGAGTCTCCCCCGCCAACAATTGAGGTTGCACCGGCATCGGTCGCCTTTGCCACGGCTTCTGCGATCGCGACCGTTCCTTCGTCGAACGGTTTCTCTTCGAACATGCCCATCGGGCCGTTCCAAACAATAGTCTTGGCACCTTCAAGTGCATTCTCGAAAATAGCGACGGTTTCAACGCCGATATCGAGGCCGACCAGGCCGGCGTTCGTGAAGGCTATCGGAATGGTTTTTGCCGAATTCAGCGGATCATAGCTGTCGACGACCTGGTGATCGGTCGGCAGGATGAGCTCGACGCCCGCGTCTTTTGCCATTTGCTCGATCTCAAGAGCTTTCGGCATCATTTCGTCCTCACACAAAGACTTACCTATCGTAAAGCCTTGAGCCTTGAAAAACGTATATGCCATCGCTCCGCCGATCAGAAGTTTGTCGACCTTGCGGTTGATGAGCGACTCGATGACCGGAATTTTGTCCGAGACCTTTGCTCCCCCGAGTATAGCGACGAACGGACGTTCAGGATCGTGAAGAGCCTTGCCAAGGAAATTGAGTTCCTTTTCCATCAGTAAGCCGGCAACGCAGTCGTCGACAAAATGCGTGATCCCTTCCGTGGAAGCGTGAGCGCGATGTGCCGTGCCGAATGCGTCGTTTACGTAAACATCACACAGCGAGGCCAGCTGTTTTGAAAAGCCGTCATCGTTTTTCTCTTCCTCGGCGTGAAGGCGAAGATTCTCAAGGAGCAGAATGTCACCGTTTTTCAAGGTGGCGACTTTCGCCGAAACGTCGTCGCCGACGCAATCGTCTGCAAATGCTATGCTTAGATCGTCGACCCCACCCAAGTATTCAAATACGGGTCCAAGACTGTATTTCCCGGGATCATAAGGCAGTCCCTTCTCTTCCGCCTTCTTTTTGTCTTTGAGCGGACGGCCGAGGTGTGAGGCAAGAACTACCTTTGCTCCGTGCTCCACCGCATAGCGAATGGTCGGCAAGGCGCCGAGGATACGCGTATCGTCGGCGATCACACCATCTTTGATCGGCACGTTAAAATCAACACGGATAAATACACGTTTCCCGCTGAGAGCAACGTCCTTGATCGTCTTCTTATTCATTGAGCTCTTTCTAGATCCCGCTTACCGGTTTTTTTAGGCCGACTTGCGACAGCGTCATCACCTTATCATCTCTAAAGGACAAAATGATCGCCTTAAAGTTTTCCCCTTCCCATTTATTGACGGTGAACCGTACGCCGCCGCCGGTCGTGTTGCTTATTTCTTTCCCTTTTCCGCCCAATATCCGCTCGACGTCGGCTCTAGGGGTGCCTTTGCTGATCTGTTTGAATTTTTCCATAGTCAGATCATATTCACCCTTCTTGACGGTTGGCGTCTGATTTACCGTGGGCGTCGAGAACGGTGTCGGCGACGGCGATTTTGCATCGTTCGCGAGTTCCTTTAGCTTTTGCGGACAACTGCAACCGAGTACAACAAAAATAAGTGCTGCAATGCATAAATTGAGCGAGTTTTTCATACTATTTTTTGTCCTCTGCAAATGCTATCAGGAAATATTTCATTACAATCCCTTTGCGGCAATGAATTTAACAAGATCGCGAACGCGGCATGAGTAGCCCCATTCGTTGTCGTACCATGACAAGATCTTGATGCAGGTGCCGTCTATTACCTTAGTATTTTCGGAATCAACTATCGACGAATGCGGGTTTCCTTTGAAATCGATCGAAACAAGCGGTTCGTCGCTAACGGCTAGAATTCCCTTCATTGGGCCGGCAGCAGCATCGCGTAGCATTTGATTGACTTCCTCGGCGGAGGTCGAGCGTTCTACGTTCATAACTACATCAACCAGTGAAACGTTCGGCGTCGGAACGCGGACCGATATGCCGTCAAACTTGCCTTTCAGTTCCGGTATTACTAGAGCGACTGCCTTAGCAGCACCGGTAGAGGTCGGGATCATCGAAAGTGCGGCCGCGCGGGCACGACGCAGGTCTTTGTGGGGCAGATCAAGCAACTGCTGATCGTTCGTGTAGCTGTGGATCGTATTCATCAGCGCATTTTTGATGCCGAATTTCTCGTGGATGACCTTTGCCACCGGAGCCAGGCAGTTGGTCGTGCAAGAGGCATTCGAAACTATATGATGATTCGCGGCGTCGTACATTTCGTCATTGACGCCGAGGACGATCGTCACGTCTTCGTTCTTTGCAGGTGCCGAAATGATCACCTTTTTCACATCGCCGCGCATGTGTTTACGTGCATCTTCGGCGTTGGTGAAACGGCCCGTCGATTCGATCACGATCTCGGCACCGACGGCGGCCCAATCGATAGCTGCAGGGTCTTTCTCCGAAAAAACGCGGAACGAATCGCCTTCGACGGTGATCTTGCCGTCGGCTGCACTAATATCGTGATCGAGATTGCCCATTACTGAGTCGTACTTAAGCAGATGAGCGAGCGTCTTTGTATCCGTAAGATCGTTAACGGCAACGAGGTCTATGTCTGAGTCGCCGAGCCAAGTCCGGACAACAGCCCGTCCGATACGTCCAAAACCATTTATACCTACTTTGATTCCCATTATTGAATATTTTCCTCCGTGAAAATGCGTATGTTAAAGAAACGAAGATAACGCAAAAGCGTGCAAAATTCAAAGAACGACTTGTCTTTGGCCAATCCAAGTGCGAATTTGAATGTAGGCGAGATTGTTGAAACAAACAGATTTATCCTGCCGTACTACCCGTTTGAGCTTTTAAGCAATAAACTTAGATATTTCAGAGTTTCTCGGAGCGATCCAATAATGACTTTTTCCCGTTCAAAGACCTTACTTTCGTCATGCTTTTCAGCCGGCCTATTGGTCGCCGCCGTCCAGTCGGCTTCAGGCCAGGATTCGCAGATCGCCAGAAATACGAGTGATATTGCAAGAGAAGTGCCCGTTGTCTATTCACCGGCACGTACCGTAGAAACGGGCGCAGCCGCCCCGATCTCAAATGTGAGCCGTATCGGCGTGCAGCAATCACAGCCGCTGCCGTTGTCGATCGATGATGCAATTCGGCGTGCTCTCGCAAATAATAATACTGTCGAGATATCGAGAACCGACGTCCGAATATCGGAAACCTCGCTGCGGTCGCGTCTTGGGATCTACGATCCGGTGTTTAGCGTTTCGCCAACTATTTCGCACAGCCAAACGACGGGAAATGCCGGGACGAATGATTTCCGTGCCGGTTCGAGCCTTTCACAATTCGTGAAGCCTGGCGGCGGAAATTATCAGGTGTTTTTCAATAACAATCGCACCGAGAATGCATTTGCACAGGCACAGGCAAGCTCGGGCTCGGTGACGAGCGGCGGCAACAGTGCTATCTACACGTCGAGCCTTGGGATCAGTTTTACTCAGCCGTTGGCAAGAAACTTTAATATTGACAGCAAGCGCCAAGGTATAAAGATCGCTAAAAAGCAGCTCCAGCAATCGGATACCGATTTTCGCCTTCAGGCGACCGGCACGATCGCTCAGGTACAGCGGACCTATTGGGACCTCGTGTTTGCCCTTCGCGACCAGCAAAATCAGGTCGCTAATGTAAATCTCGCCAAAGAGAACCTTCGCCAGATCGAAGCCAGGATCGACGCCGGAGCCGCCGCACCGTTGGCTCGGGCCGAGGTGGTAACGGAACTGGCCAATCGCGAGGGCTCGCTCCTGCTTTCGACCGAGCAGGTCACCGTTACCGAAAACGCCCTGAAACAGCTGATCATCAAGGATCCGTTATCGCCCGAATGGGCTCAGACGATCGTTCCGACCGACAGCCCGACATTTAGTGCCTTGTCCGTGAATCTCGACGATGCGATGAAGGACGCGATGGAAAATCGTTTCGAGCTGAAACGGCTGAAATTGGCCAGCGAGATCAATGACATCGACGTAGCCTATTTCAAAAATCAGGTTCGGCCTCAGATCGACCTGAACACTACGTTCTCGCTCGACGGGCTTTCACGCGGCAGTGCAACAACGGCGTCGACGTTCGTACCTCAGTTCTCGGGAAATGAGGAAATATTACGGCAAAAGATAAACACGCTTTTCGCTCCGGCCAGTCAGATACCAAATCCATTGATCGAAGTCCCGGGAACGCCCAGCTATCTCGTCGGAGGATTTAACCGGTCACTTGCGAATATTTTCCGAAGCGACGCACCGAACTATTCGATCGGCGTGACGATCTCGTTTCCCTTCCGCAATCGCACCGCCAAGGCCAATCTGGAAGGTGCGAAGATCACCGGCGAGCGGATTGCCGCCCAGACACGTTCGCAGGAACAGGCTGTGATGGTCGAGGTGCGCAATGCCGTGCAAGCTGTCGAAACGGCCCGACAACGCGTTCTGACGGCCCGTCGGGCTCGTGAGAGTGCCGAGATCCAGCTCGACGGCGAACGCAAACTCTACGATGCCGGACGCTCGACGACGTTCCTGCTGTTCCAACGCGAAAACTCGCTCACCAACGCCCGCAACGCCGAGATCCGTGCCGAGACCGACTACAACAAGGCCGTCGCCGACCTACAGCGTTACACCGCAACCTCGTTCCGGGTAAACAATATCCAGATCGACAGTCCGGTCATCATTAAATAATTCAGGCAGGCGTCCAATCAACCGGCTGTCAGGAAGTTCGCTTCCCGGCAGCTTTTCTGCGCAGTCAGTTTGCGTTCTCGTGGTGAACCAAATGTGTCTTTTTATGTATTGGGTTCAAATTGTGGTACGTACCACAAATTTTTCAACAAAATTGATGAAAATGCCGTACAAATGCGTTCTGCGACAGTTTTTAAGGGGGCTGGCGACAATGTTTTACGGGGCTTGCGACAGGAAAAAGTGGGGTCAGCTACAATAAAAACGACCCCTAGCGACAATCGTAAAACTGGTGTAAAAAACTGTCGCCAGCCGCCGCTGCGGTCCACTTACAAAAATGGCCCATCGCCGTCCAACATTCCCATCCAAAAGTGGGATCTCCAACATCCCAACACTAACCCATGTCACACACAACAAGCCCAAACACCCATCCCGAACCCAACCACGCCCCGACGATTTGGTAGTGGCCCGCTCGTTCACCCTCGCGTTTCCGCTGGCTCTGGAAAATTCTGGTAGAATCCTTTTTGTGAAGATCTCTGCCGTTATAATTGCGTTCAATGAGGAAGACAAGATCGGCGATGCTGTGCGGTCGGTGGCGTGGGCGGATGAGGTTATTGTTGTTGATTCGGAGAGTACGGACGCGACGCGTGAGATCGCGGAATCGCTTGGGGCGAGGGTAATTGTTAGGGCTTGGCCGGGGTTTTCGGCGCAGAAGCAGTTTGGGGTGGACGAGGCGGCGAATGATTGGGTGTTTAGCCTTGACGCGGATGAGCGGGCGACGGACGAGCTGAGGGACGAGATCGTAGCTCTGGGCGAAACGGACATTGCGGGTTATACGATACCGCGGCTTTCGTATTATATGGGACGGCCGATCAGGCACGGCAATTGGTATCCGGACCGGCAGCTTCGTTTGTTCGATCGCAGAAAGGCGAAGTGGAAGGACGTGGTGATACACGAATCGGTCGAGGTGAATGCGGGCGAGACCGTCGGCAAGCTGAACAGCGACATTTTGCACTTTACGTTCGAGGGCATACGTCAACATGCCGATATGATCGCGAACCGCTACGCTCCGCTTTCTGCCGAAGAGATGCACGCAACAGGGCGACAGGCTTCGATTCCCGCGATCGTAGTCGCCGGGCCGGCGGCGTTCCTGGCAACTTATATCTTCAAACTAGGATTTTTGGACGGCTTGCCCGGGTTTGTGATAGCCGTATTCGCGGCTTACAACGCGTTTCTCAAGTATCTCTTGCTCCGGGAAATGCTGAGCAGGCCGGAATGATCTCAGCGAACTCAGCGTCTTTCCGCTCTGCGTTCTCGGCGTGGAAAGATCGTCATATTAAGATCCCACGCAGAGGACGCTGAGTCTTTCGCAGAGAGCGGAGAGTAAGGCAAAAGTTTGGGCAATTTGGGTACTCTTTTCTGCTTTATTCCTAAGCTACAACTTTATTTCATTTCTTCTCATCATATCTTCCAAATAGCTTGATATTGCTATATATTCAATAGTTGAGGCACGTGCCCGGCGATACGTTGAACAAATGAAAAATATACTGGTATTGGCTCTCATAATTTGCGGACTCGGTGCTGCCGTTTTCGGTCAAAAAGGTGTCGATACACAGACCCAAAAGATCAAGGACGACGGCAATAAGGTCACGTCGCGAACGACCGATGCGTCGCGTTCGTTCGACTGGGGCAAGGGCAAGACAAAGGTCCGCGACCGTTTGCCAAACCCGTACAAATTGAATTCACGCCGCGATGTGTTGATCGACACTATCACCCAGGCTCTTGCCGAAAAGAAGATCATCCTCGACGAAGCTTCGTCGCGTAAGCCGGACGGCATCCTGATCACCCAGCCGTTTGTTTTTGCAAAAGGTGCCGTGATCACGCAGAACGAACTCGGACGCTACGGCGTGCTCGAGTTCGCGGATAATGCCTGGACGCGTGCCCAATATACGCTCACGATCGAGATCCAATCGATCGACGGCATTCAGAATAAGGTTTCAGTGATCGCGAAGGTCGAGGGCCGTGCCGGTAACGGGCTCTCGTCGGAATGGCGCACGGTGCAGAGCTCGGGCCTTGCCGAAGATGAGTTCTTAGCTAAATTGATCGAGTTGGTGACCGGCAATTCGCCCGATCCGGCTCAGGATACGGACCAGTAGTTTTTTGCAGTATGGTTCTCAGATCCGCATTCTTATCGATATTTTTGCTGACCATCGCAGTCGGCGGAGCCCTTGCGCAGAATGCAGATAACACTACTTCCCTGTTCCCGCAGAGAGATCCGCGTGAGGACCAGCCGAAAAGCATCAAGGAACAGCTGGACAAGCTGAGGATCGAGCAAGAGAAAAAAGATCACCAGGCAATGCTGGTTCGCGGCGACGAAGCCCTCAAGATCTCAGAGGAGCTCGACACAAAGGTGAGTACGAACGCACAGCTCGACACCAAAGACCGTCAAAAGCTCGAATCGCTCGAAAAGATACTCACAAAGATTCGAAACGAACTCGGCGGTGACGACGACGGCGGTTCGGCTCTGGATCCGGCGGCCGATCAGTCGGAATCTGATGAGGTTAAACCCAACGAACGTCCCAAGGACGTTGTCGACGGTATCAAATCGCTTCGCTCGACAACGATCAAGCTGGTCGACGAGTTGAAAAAGACGACCCGTTTCACTATCTCAGCGACTGCGATCCAAACGACAAATGCGGTCCTGCGGATCACACGTATCCTGAAATTCTGGAATTAACTGTTGAAGCCATACCTTAAATCGAAAACGAAACTGCGGCCGCTGTCTTTGCTGCCGCTTTTTGCGTTTCTTGTTCTGTTCTGCGGGGTTTCGTTTGCGCAGAACGACGACGATATCGTCACGGTCGATTCGTCGATAGTGCTTGTCAATGTCACCATTCTCGATAGATCGGGAAAGACTGTCGGCGGGCTCACTGAGAAGCAGTTCAAGATATTCGAGGATGGCGTCGAACAAAAGATAGAATCATTTGCGGCTGAGGAAACACCCTTTGCCGCCGTGATCCTGATGGACACGTCCGGCAGCATGGAATCGCGTGTCAGCATCGCCCGCAGTGCGGCTATCAAGTTTCTCGAAGGCCTGCGGATCGATGACAACGCGGCGATCTATCATTTTCATTCAAAGGTCGAACTCGTTCAGGATTTTTCGAACAGCCGAGACATTGTCGAACGCATATTCGATCTGAAGGCCGATGGGATGACGGTGCTCAACGATGCCGTGTTCAAGGCGGCAGAATTGCTGGCTGCCCGCAAAGAAAAGCGGCGGGCGATAATCGTCCTTTCGGACGGTGCCGACACCCAAAGCAAGAGGTCGCAGGACAAGGCGCTAAAGGCAGCTAATGCCGCCGGAGCGACGATCTACACGATAGACATGTCGTCGCCCGACGCCACACTAAAAGAAAAGTTACAGAACCAATCAGCACTCAAGAGCTTTGCCGAAAAGACCGGCGGTACATTCGTCGCCACGCCCGGCGGCAACGGCATGCGCGATGCTTTTAAACGTATCGTCGAGGAACTCGGCAATCAATACACGCTCGCGTATTCGCCAAAAGACGCAAAAAAGGACGGCAAATTTCATTCGATAGAAGTCACCGTCTCACGCCCGAACCTCACGCTCCGTACGCGTAAGGGCTATAACGCCCCGAAGCAGAAGTGAGGAATTTCCTTTTTTGGGAAATTGAGATCAATATGTTCTAACGGCTATCGCGAAGTCGAGTTACCACGGATCATCAAATTAGGAGGACCGAAATGAAACAGATCAAAATACCTATCTTTCTGATAGCCGTGCTGCTGGCTTTGTCGTCGACACTCTTTGCACAAGGTGATCCGGGCGAGACGACCAGAAAGGTCGTAACTCAATACAACCAAGCCAAAGACGAGACCGAGGTCGAGATCTCACAACTTCCGCTTGCGGTTGATAAGTCGAAGCTTGCCTACGTCGGGGCCACGTGGATATTCAAAGGTAAGAAGCCTACGTCTCCGCCATCGGACATTATTTTTATAGTCTCGGTGTTTACTGTGGGAGCTAAAAAGTACCCCGATATTAATCAGGTGTCCGTTATGGCAAATGGCAAGTCCATCGGTCAGATCGTCATGTTGAATCTCGATCAACGGCCATTTACGGAGGGCGAGATCCTCGAAACGATCGGAACGAGAATGAAGATCGACATTTTCAGGAAAATGCTCGAACAAGAGACGGTGACCTTTCAGATGGGAGACAGCACATTCCGCCTGTCGCGCGAGACCATTGCCAAATTCATCGAATTCAATAATTCAATAAAGGCCCTTACGAATTAGAGAAGTTCGCTATTTACCGGTCGGTCCGATTCCTCTTTTTATCCTGATGCCGCTGAATCGCGAGTTGTATGAGCTCGTCGATGACCTGCGGGAACGGTTTTCCCGTTCCGGCCCACATCTTTGGAAAGCCCGACGCGTCAGTGAGGCCGGGCATGGTGTTGATCTCGTTGACCAGCAAGGCTCCGTTGTCATTGCGTAAGAAGAAATCGACACGGGCTAGGCCCGAGCCGTCGATCGCCTTGAACGCCGTGACGGCCATCTGGCGGATCTTGTTCGAAAGCTCGTCGGAAACCGGTGCGGGCACGACGAATTCGTTATTGCCCGTTCCCGAGTATTTTTCGGTGTAATCGAGAAACGCTTTCGATGAGTCGCGGATGATGTATTCGCCCGGCAGGCTTGCTTCGGGATGGTCATTGCCCATCACGGCACATTCGATCTCGCGCATTTCGAGGCCTTCTTCGACGATGATCTTGCGGTCGTATTCGGCGGCAAGTGCGATGGCCTCGGCGAGCGATTCGTGATCTGTGGCCCTTGAGACACCCACGGATGAACCGAGATTCGCCGGTTTTACAAAGCACGGAAAGCCGAGTTTGTCTGCAACCTGCGTGAGCGTACGCTCGCGGTTGCGTTCCCATTCGTCACGCATGAACCACACATAATTGCAGATCGGCAGTCCTGCGTCGCGAAACAGCGCTTTCATGAACGCCTTGTCCATGCCCGTCGAACTCGCCAGCACACCGCACCCGACGTACGGAAGATCGGCCATTTCGAATAGACCTTGAATAGTGCCGTCCTCGCCGTATGTGCCGTGCAGGACCGGAAATACGACATCGAGCGGGAGCTTAAATGTTTCACCGCCGGCTGTCGCGGTCAATCCTCCGACGGTGGCATCACCCGAAATGGCTCCCTGTCGGCAACCAACCTCTGGAAAATGCTCATTGAATAATTCCCGCGTACTCTCAGGAAACAAGTCACGCGAAAATACGGGCGAAAGCCACTCGCCTTCTTTGGTTATCGCAACAGGGACCACGTGGTACTTCTCATGGTCGATCTGTTCAATAACGGTCTTCGCCGAACGGATAGAGATCTCATGCTCGCCCGAGCGGCCGCCAAATATAACTCCAACGCGTGTTTTCATATCAATATTCTATAGGATCGTCTTGCCTAACGCTGAAAGTATCAATTCACAGGCCAATTCCACTGTAATATTGCTTTGATCGAGTAAAGGATTGACCTCGACGATCTCAAAGGACCGCATTCCGCCATGGGCGGCGATCATTTCGAGAGCGAGATGGGCCTCTCGATAGGTCGTGCCGCCGCGGACGAGTGTGCCGGAGCCGGGAGCGAAACGAGGGTCGATCATGTCGATGTCGAACGTCACGGCGTAACCGCCCGGAGCCTTTGAGGCGATGGCGATGGCGTCTTCGACGCAGGCTGCCATGCCGCGTTTGTCGACATCGCTCATTGTAAAGAAATTATCGCGAAGGCCGAGCTTCTCTATCATTCCACGTTCGCCGGGATCGACATCGCGCGCTCCGACGTGGGCGAAGTATTTCGGGTCGAGCTTTGGCGCATAGCCACAGAGATTGACGAGTTCCTCGTTGCCGTGGCCGAGTATAGTCGCGAGCGGCATTCCGTGGATATTGCCCGACGGCGATGTGTCGGGCGTATTTATGTCCGCGTGAGCATCAAACCAGATGAGGCCGATCTCAGTTCCCTGCTGTTTATAGTAATTGGCGATCGCTGAGAATGTCGGGACGGCAATGGCGTGGTCGCCGCCGAGAATGATCGGGAACTCGTTTTCGCCGAGCATCGCCGATACCTTTTCGATAATGTTGGTGCTCGAGGCAAGCATCTCGGCGAGATGCTTTGGGTTGCCCGCGTCCAGTGGGTCTACCGGTTGAACGATCCAGGCGTCGCCATGGTCGTTTGTTTCATAGCCAAGATGACGAATGTGTTCGGCGAGGCCAAGTCCACGAAAACGCGTGAGACGCATAGCGTTGACGCCCAATTCGCTGCCTGTCTGTCCGGCACCAAAGCCAAGAGGGACACCGAGAATGCCTACTTTTCTTTCAGTCATAAAATAATTACTACGCGAAACGCCCTTTCTAACGTGCGGGCTTCCGCAAATTCAGATCTCGCCAAAGCCGGCTGCAAATAGTTCCGTTATTGCCGTCGCGGCCGCTTGTTCGTCCGGGCCTTCGATCTTCAGGTCCAACGTTACACCGATTGACGCAGCGAGAGCCAACAAACTGAGGATCGATTTCGCATTGGCCGTTGCATTCGCTTTTGCGTTGTGTAGAACGATCCGGCTCTTGAACTGAGCTGCACAGCGGACAAGTTTCGCCGCAGCTCGTGCGTGGAGTCCGAGCGGATTGACCAGCGTGACGGTTTGCTCAAGCATCCTTTTTCATTTTCTGCGGTAAAAGCAGTGTGCCCGCCCGCATTATGGCCGACTTTCCTTGTTCCTCGACCTCTTGAGCCAGATCGCTGAGCGAGATCTCCTTATTGACAGTCGCGACTTTGATCACCATCGGCAGATTGACGCCGGTAACGATCTCGACCTCATTCTCTTTCAAGAACATTGCCGAGATATTAGTCGGTGTTCCGCCAAACATATCGGTCAAAAGCAAGACACCGGCACCGGCTGAAACGTTCTTGATGGCACGTTCGATCTCCGCCTTTGCCATCTCAACATCGTCATGCCAACCGATCGAAACGGCCGTAATATTGCTCAGATCTCCGACTACGGCCTCAGCCGCGGCGAGCAGTTCATTCGCAACCTGTCCGTGAGAGACGATCACTCCGCCAACCTTATTAATCTCGCTCATCTTGATTCTCCCCGGCCTCTGGATCAGCCGGTTCTGACGATCCTATTTTTGAATGTCGCGGTGAACCGCCGTGACATCAAATCCTTTGCCCTTTAACGCATTCTGAACCGAATTTGTGACCATCACCGAACGATGGCGGCCGCCGGTGCAGCCGATGCCGATGGTTAGATATGATTTACCCTCACGTTGATATCTCGGCAAAAGATATTCAAGAAGATCGGTAATTCGGGCTATCGTTTCGACCACTTCGGGCTCCTTTTGGAGAAATGCGATCACACGAGGGTCGTCGCCTGTCACAGTTTTCAGCCCTTTGTCAAAATATGGATTCGGCAGATGCCTAACGTCAAATAGCAGATCGACGCTTCTCGGGTTGCCGTATTTGTGCCCAAAGCTGATGACCTCGACCTGCAGTGGTTTGCCCTCTTCGCGGCCGCTGAATTTTTGGACGATCAATCGCCGGAGAGTGTGTACGGTATGGTCTGACGTGTCGATTATCAGGTCCGCCATTCGACGAACGTCGGTCAACGCACGCTTTTCCGTTCGGATCGCTGCGAGCAAGCCTTTGCCCGCGTCAGCCGGATGAGGCCGTCGCGTCTCTGAAAAACGCCGCTGCAGCACATCATCAGATGCTTCGAAAAAGACGATGAACGGAACGATCTTCTTTTTCGCGAGTTTTTTCAATTCTGATGAAAAATCGGCGAGAAAATGACGTTCTCGGATGTTGATCACGAGGACAGCCTTCTCGATCGCGGCCGGCTTATCTTCAGTGGAAACAAGCAGCCGCCCGAAGGTCGAGACCATTGTCAGCGGCAGATTATCAACACAAAAATAGCCCAGATCCTCGAAAGCATCTGTGGCTGAACTCATCCCCGAACCGCTGAGGCCGGTGATGATTATAAGCGGTGGAAGATCAGAATCGTGTTTTCTTCGGCTAGCCATAAGCTCTGATGCCTATTCCTTTCGCCAGTTTTGTAAGAACGAGCGATTCCAGTGTACGTGCAGCTGCGGAAATATCTATCACGGCTATTGTCTCCCGCTGCACAAACCTGATTGACTCGTTCACGGTCATTTCTGAGATCGACGGTCTGTCTGACAGAAGTTCGATCACTATCTCGATCAGCACTGAACTGTATCGATCGACCTCAGCTGCAAGCGGCGGCATGGGAACGATCTTATCCCCTAGAAGTGCCATTTTTCCGGCAGTTGCCTCAGGCGTACAGCCAAAAACTTTGCTGCCTCGATATTCTAACTCAACTGCGTCGTCCGCGATGAAATCATGCCCCAGACGGTCGAGTTCGATACAAATCGAGGTCTTTCCGACTCCCGGTTCTCCGACGATCAACACTCCAGAACCGTATACACGGACCAAACACCCGTGAATGACCGCACGTTCAAACATCATGACGCATCAAGCTACTCGGCCTCAGCGGCCAACTCAACCGGTGCGATGTGAGCTGCCTTTGTTGCCTTGTGGGATTTGTCAACGATCTTTTCCTTTAGCCGCCGGGCCTGTTTTTCTATCTTATCGATCGAGGTCGACAGCGATTTGTACATGTCAGAATCGCTGGATTTTGCGGTCAAAACGTCGTTCATCCACTTAACTATGATCTCGCTCAGATGGAGGCCGCGTTCGACCTCGATAATTACGTGAGCATTTGCCGGTTTTCCGTCAAATAATTGATCAAACCGCTCAAAATGCGTTTCGACATGACTTTTAAGTGCGGGTGTGACATCGATATGTCTTCCTGTGAATTCTATTTTCATAATTTACCTTGTTCAGATCATTGTTTTCCGTTCGCGGGAACCCGGAATCTGCATTTGGTCGCGATATTTTGCGACCGTCCGGCGTGAGAGTTTCACACCGTCTCGTATCAAAACTTTTGCGATATCGTCGTCGGTCAAGGGGTCCTTGGTGTCTTCATCTTCGATCATTTTCTTTATTTTCAATTTGAGAATGCGGGTCGAGACCTCTTCGCCGTCCTCATTCATCATTCCTTCGCTGAAAAAACGTCTCAATTCGATCACGCCCTGCGGCGTATGTGCGTATTTCCTATTCACAACACGCGAGATGGTCGAAAGATGCATACCGATATCCTCGGCGACATCTTTTAGCATCATCGGTTTGATGTATTCGACACCTTTGTCAAGAAATTCGCGTTGGCGGTCAACAATACACTCGACCACACGATAAATGGTCTGCCGTCGGTGCTCAATATTTCGGAGAAGATCGACGGCGGACCGCACTTTCTCCTTGATGAAATCCTTCGTTTCCTTGGTCGTATCGGGCTGGTCCACGAGCTTATGGTAGGTAGGGCTGATCCTCAGCCTCGGACTTCCATCATCAACAAAGTAAACGAGATAGTCGTCGTCGACCTTTTCGATGTAAACCTCAGGGGCCACATACATTGCTTCTTTCGAAGCGAATCGACGGCCGGGAAACGGGTCAAGCTCCCGAACCTTATTTATCTCCTCGTCCAGGACCTGCATACTTTCGCCGGTTGCCTTTGCAAGGTGTTGCAGCCTATGGGGCGTCAAATCTTCGAAATGATCCCGAACCAGGGACGCCGCGAGGCTCTCTCCTTGCCCATTGGACGCGAGTTGGGCTATCAGACATTCCCGTACATCGCGGGCACCGCAACCGACCGGATCGAGATTAAGTACGAGCTGATGTGCCTCGACCGCATCCTCCAGGGTGCAATCGCTGAGCTCGGCGACCTCTTCGAGATCGATCGTCAAGCGTCCGTCCTCATCCAAATTACCAATGATCTGGAGGACCGCTTCCTCAACGTGCGGTTCGACCGTCATCAAATGGAGCTGCCATTCCAGGTGCTCGCTGAGATTCGGAGAATGAGTAAGGAATTGCTCGAAACTCGGAGCATCTTCCTTGTATTCGATCTCCTGTGTTTTATATCCGGGATCGAGGTAGTCCTGAAATTCGCGGCCGTAATCGATCTCATCAAACGAATCTGACGCCTCGCCAAACGAATCTTCATCGGCACCGATCTCGGCAACGGACGCTTCCTCAAAGCCATTTTCGCTGACGGTGTCCGTGGGAAACGCCTCGATATCGGCATAATTTGTGTCGGCATCCTGGACCGCATCGGATCCGGGATCGTTGCCATTTTCAAACTCGGCATCGTGACCGTCAGAGTTTTGGTCCAGTATATTGTCAGAGATCTCTTGAACTTCATCGCCAGGCTGGACCTCTTCGAGGATGGGATTGGTCACCATTTCCTGCTCGATAAGCTCGCTCAATTCGAGCGTTGTCATCTGCAGCATTTCGATCCGCTGCCGCAGCTGCGGCGTAAGGACCATCTTTTGCTGAAGTTGATGTGTGAGCCGTAACGATGACATATTAGGTTCAAACAAGGTCGTCTACGGCACTTTTAGGCCGAGACAGGCAATTACTGTACCTGACCAAATTATAGCTATTTTGGGAAGAAATTGAAAAGCTGACTGTCGTTAAAGAGTGAATCGCTCGCCCAGATATAAACGCCTAACGTCCGGGTCCGCCACTAACTCCGCGGGACTGCCGGCACGAAGGATCTTGCCCTCTGCAAGAATGTATGCCCGATCTGTGATCCCGAGTGTTTCCCGTACATTATGGTCGGTGATCAAGATACCGATCCCGCGGCCCTTAAGATATAAAATGATGTCACGGATGTCGTCGATGGCAAGCGGATCTATCCCGGCGAATGGCTCATCGAGCAGTATGAACTGAGGTTCGGTTGCCAGGCAGCGGGCGATCTCGACTCGCCGCCGTTCACCTCCCGACAAGGCGTCGCCGCGTATGCGGCGGACGTGTTCAACGCCAAACTCCTCCAGAAGCTCCTCAAGCCGCGCAAAACGGTCTGCACGGGACATCTTCATCGTCTCCAGAACCGCCAAAATATTTTGTTCGGCAGTGAGTTTCCGAAAGATCGAGGCCTACTGCGGTAAATAGCCCATCCCCAATCTCGCCCTCAGATACATCGGAAGTGACGTCACATCCCGGCCATTCAAAGAGATAGAACCTCTCTCGGTTCGTTCGAGGCCGACGATCATGTAAAACGTCGTTGTCTTGCCGGCACCGTTCGCACCAAGCAGTCCGACCACCTCGCCCCGGTCGACATGGATAGTCACATCATCAACGACCCGCCGCCCGCCGTAGGTCTTTTGCAGATCATGGCCGACCAGCGATCCCTCAATATCAGGAAGTGCATCTCCGTTTTGGTTTTCAACTAGTGTCTCATTCATTGATCATTGGGACGGCTTCACTTTATAGATGGTCTTTGTTCGTCCGGTTGTATTTTTGTTCGTCTTGCCGTTTCCGACGAAGCGGTTCTCGCGCATATAGACCGTGATCTCACTGCTTTGCGATCCGCCGTTCTCGCTGTCGGAAACGGACGCGGGATTGCCGCGGATGACGGCAACTTCATTCTCTGCCGTGTATTCTACGCGATCGCCCGTTGCACGGCGGCCCGGCTGGGTGATGACCACGTTCTGTTCGGCAACGGTTCTGATCACCTCGTTCTTTTCGCTCATGAAAACGTCCGTACTGGCGGAGGTGATCCGGTCGGCTCCTTGCCGTACGTCCACATCAGTGCGGTATTGCAGCAAACGCGTTTTGCTGTCGTAATTCAACGTCTTCGCCGATACAAATACAGGCACCGACGCATCTTTGCCGCCGATCTTCTGCTTAGCGTCGTACAGAACACTTTGTACGTTGCCGGAAGCATTGAATTTACCTTCGCGCTGAACGATGGTTAAGCGGTCGCCGCGAACATAATTGTTATCCTGCCACCCGCGGGCATTACCGGAAAAGATAGCGGTTTCCGCTTTGTGGTCAAAATCAGCAGTATCGGAAGTAACGAAGACCGGCTTATCTCCGCTTGCGAAAGGAGTTGCATCGCCGCCGCTCTTGCGGTTGTAATAGGTCGTGCTGACACCTCCGCGTAACTGGCTTCGCTGAACGCGTGAATCCCAATCGATCTCGGTCGCTTTGGCACGCGAGGCAGCATCCCAGATCGTCGGCGTTGCCCCTCGGAGCTTAACGACGCCGTCAGCCTGGGTGAATGACATCTGCGACGAGATCGCACTGCGGTCGAGCTCAACAAATTTGGCGCTTCCATTTGCATCGAGCCTTTCGACGTCCTTTGTGGTCTCCGAAAACGCTGCACTAATCTGATCGGCCGTCAATGTTTGTGTACCGCGTCCTTCCGCCGCGACCGTCGGGGTACGGACCGTCTTGGTCTTTTTCCCGCCGACACATGTCTTGGCATTGTTTCCGGTGGGAAAGAACTCGCAATCAAATCGAGGAGCATTAATGGTTGTGCGGTAGTTCTCAGCCGACGCCAGCAACGGTTCGATGTAAAGTTCTGCATTGCCGACCGCTTCTGCACGGCGAATGTCCTGGCCGTTAGCGTTAAAGACCGTTTTCACCGAATCGGCTGTAACACGCTTGTTTGCGGCATCTGAATCGTTGTTGACCGCATTGAGCTGGATAGTGGTCCTGCCGTCGGTCTGCATACTGTCGATCAGACCTTCGCCCTTGAAAACAACATGAATAGCCCGCGGCGTTGACATCGTAACGAGTGAATAATTCGCGGGTCGTGCAGGGTCGAGCGTTACCTGGCTTTGGCCAAGTGAATTTGCCGTTCTCATATCGCCGGCTTCATTCAACGAGACATTCAACTCGGGCGAAGAGATCGACGTTGTCCGTTCCGCCGAGATCTGCCGCACAAATCCATTTCCGCTTACTACGGCGTATTTCACCTTTTGGGCAGAATAGAGGTCAGCATTTATCGAATCGCCTTTGATATAGTTCGATCCTTGTGTGATCTCGGCATTTCCGTTCAAGGCAAATTTAAGTGCATTCTGATCGTATATTGCGTTTGAGGATCTCACGTCCGTCGATTGGCCGCCTGAGGTAGTAACGATATGTGCACCGTTCTTCAATTCAAATCGGCCGCTTTGCTTTTCATAGGCAGCGTTGCCTGAATCGATCGTTGTCGGCGGCATTCCGGACTCGGATGTGACGATATGTACGTTTCCGTTCATTTCGAGTCGCTTAAATTGAGCGTTGAACTCACCAGGATCGGTAGAACCGCTGATCTCGGAAACATCGCCATCGAGAAAAACCACGGCATGATCAGTGTTCACATCCGTTTTTTGGTCCAGTCCGGATGACTTGGATTTTGACTGAAGAGCGATCACGACCTCGTTTTTGAGTTCGATCTTGTTTTCCAACTGATCGTAAGATGCCGACGAAGAGTTGATCTTTGCGTAACGGACTCCCGACTTTGCTAATTCCGGCGATTCGAACGCCTCGATCTCCACGTCCTTTAGCAATTCCAGCCGCTTTTCTGCCATCCGTACAGACGCCCCAAACGCCTTGCCACGAATCCCGCCTCGTTCGAATGTAACCGCCTCGTCAATTTCTGCGGTTTCGGTAGCCTTCGTGTAGACGATGTTGTTCGTTTTCACGTTGAGGCCGCCCCTGGCATTGATATCCACATTTCCTTTCATATAGGCCGTGAAATTCTTGTCGGCCTCAGGAACATGGAGCACATTCAGAGCGGTCATCGTATCGGCTTCATTGCCGTCTTTGTCGTAGATCCGGATGAAAACATTCTCGAGCTCCTGATGATTGTCCGAGAATGTCTTAGCGTGATCGGCTTTGATGTAATATTTAGCGAGTTCGCCGTCGGTCTCAAGGCGTTCGTAACCGCTGACTTCGGCCACGACATCGGTTGAAAGCCTCGTGTGTTCATTCTTGAGCTTAAATCCGGCCCGGTCGCGTTCCCGATAGAATCCGGCAATGACAGCGAGCAGCGTCACCCCGAGAATAACCACCGCCGCATATCGAAAGATCTGCGGCAGTTTAGCTCTAAGTTGATATTGTTTTAGGTTATGTACCTTTTCTTCGGCCACGCTTGGTTAATTATCCGCTCTTAGATCTTGGACGACAAGTTGCAATCGGGTGTTTCCCTGCCATGAGTTCGCCTCCGCGACGTATGCTAATTCGATGCGAGTATCGGGTTTGAGAGTTTGCCCCTTAGATCGTTCGACGCCATCCCACCAAACTGCCTCGAAGATTCGGTTATCATCACCGATCAACTTCAACTTGAGATGCTTATCCTTCATGACGAACGGATCGTCCCGCAATATCAGATCGCGTGTGACGAAAACGGGCTTCGGATTTCCGGCTCCGAAAGGCTCAAATCGAGAGAAATCCTCGACCAGTTCGAGCCCAAGTGACGAACTCTTTACGAGTGCGTCGATCGCCAGCTCGGGCGTACGCTCGTCAATTGGGATCGTTTCGTCTGCATATCTATCGAGACGGGCCCGCAACTCGTTGATATTCCCTTCTTTGGCCTTCATTCCTGCGGCCGCGACATGACCACCGAACGAATCTAACAGATCGGATACCGAACCCAGAGCTTCGAAGAGGTCAAATCCCTTGACGCTGCGGGCACTGCCTGTGGCAACATCACCCTCCAAAGAAAACACGATAGTTGGCCGATGGAACGATTCTGCAACACGGGAAGCGGCGAGGCCGACGACGCCTTTATGCCAACCTTCGCCCCCAACGACAACAAAGTTCGAATCCGGGAATGTTAATGCCTCTTCTATTGCTTTCGCGGTCACTTCCTGTTGGATCTTTTGGCGTTCGCGGTTGCGAGAATCAAGCAACGCAGCGAGCCTTCGCGCATCGGTAAAATTGTCAGATTCCAAAAGCTCGACAACGTGCGTCCCGACCTCCATTCTCCCTGCGGCATTGATACGCGGGCCGATACGAAAGCCGATGTGCATACTCGTCATGTCCGAACGGCAATCAGAAACCTCCATCAGGGCTTTGAGGCCCCAGTTATCGGTCTTGGCAAGGTCGATCAGCCCGAGAGCGACAATGGCACGGTTTTCACCGGACAGGCTTACTACATCAGCAACGGTGCCTATCGCCGCGATCTTAAGCAAGCCCGGTATCTCTGATTCCAGTCCAAATTCCCTCAATAGAGCGTGAGCGAACTTGAAAGCGACACCGACGCCAGCCAGATTATCATCGGGATATTGGCTATCGGGATGGAATGGATTTATCAAAGCAACTGCCGGCGGCAGGATCGAATCGGCCTTGATCTCGTGATGATCGCAGATGATCGTGTCCATACCGATCTCTTTCGCACGGGAAACTTCGTCAAAGTTGGATGTTCCAGTATCGACACTGACCAGAAGCGTGTACCCGTCGGCCCTTGCTGCGGCGAGCGGCTCGAAATTGATACCGCGATTTTCGGTAAAGCGGTTTGTGATATGGTAGTTCGTTTCGATCCCGAGCAGGCCGAATGTCTTTCTAAGTAAGACGGTTCCGGTCGTGCCGTCAACGTCGAGATCTCCCCAGATGAAAACTTTCTCGCGGTTCTCTACGGCCCTTTTGACTCGAACGACGGCGGCACTCATTCCCTCCATCAAAAAAGGTTCGTGAAGGTGCTCGGGCGAGGGATTAAGAAACTGAAATGCCCTTTCGGCCGTGCCGTGGCCGCGGGATATCAAAAGGGCGGCAACGAGCGGTTTAACGCCGATCTGCGACGCGAGAGTATTCACCGCGTCGGCGTCATGTTTGCGGATCTTCCAGCGTTTTTGCACTAATCTACGACCGGACTGATCATGCCCTGCCAAAGCAAAATAAGTAAAACCGTTCCCAGGATGATGCGATAAACGATGAATATCGCCGTCGTGTTCTTTCGAAGAAAGGCGATCAGGAACCAGATCGAGAGATATCCGACGATTCCCGCGACAACGGTCCCGACTATCAGAGGAACAAACGATTCCGCGGGAAGTATCTGCAGAGCTTTGCGAAGCTCAAGCAGGCCGCTCGCGGAGATCGCCGGTATCGAGAGCAAAAATGAGAATCGTGCGGCCGTCTCACGTTTTTCGCCGGCAAGCAAACCGCCCATAATGGTCGAACCGGACCGGCTGGCTCCGGGCATCAGAGCGAGAACCTGAGCAAAACCGACCACGATCGCGTCTACCAGTCCAAGATGCTTGATGTCCTTTCTTTGCTTTCCGAAAAATTCTGCGAGTGTCAGCAGGAGAGCCACCGCGATGAGCATGATCGAGATGACCCACAGATTCTTCGTTCCGGGGCCCTCGATAAAATCTTTGAAGTAGAGCCCGACAGTTCCGATAGGTATCGAACCAATTATCACGAGCCAGCCGAGCCACGATTCGTCCGACAGCCACATCGGCCTGACGCCGTCGGTTCCAGAGAAACGCATCCCGCGTTTTCCGGTCAGTAGTGCGAAATGATCGCGTACGAACGCAGTAGATATGCCCCAGATATCGGACGCGAAATATACAAAAACAGCAGCCAGCGTTCCGAGCTGAATAACCGCCATTGTCGCAGTGGTCATGTGGGCGTCGCCGCCGTATATACCGAGCCAACGGCTCGCAAACACAAGATGCGCAGTCGAACTGATCGGAATAAACTCGGTCAGCCCCTGCACGATGCCGAGGATAATTGCTTGGAGTAGGTCCATATTTGGGCAAAGGCCCGCACGTGAGTAAGGGCGGAACGCGAACGTTGGATGAAATCAGCCTAACCGGCAAAAAGACAATTTAGCATATTCGCGGGCGGGAAACTATTCACGGTATCGAGCCCGTCCGGCGACGCGGTCGTAGAGCCACGACGGCATGAATTTGCCTGCTCGAACGACGGTAGCGAGCTGCCATGGAAATGCCGCAAAACGCTTCTTCTTTTCGATCGCTTTGAGAAAATGCGGTATCGCATCATCGAGTTCCATAAGGAATGGCATTTTTGCCTCGCGGCCGGACGTGAGCGGCGTCTTTATAAATCCTGGCTGGATGATAGTAACGTCAACGCCCTGATGCTTAACGTCGAGCCTAACGCTCTCAAAAAAGGCTGTCATCCCGGCTTTGCTGGCCGAATAGGCAGCCGATCTTGGCAAACCTCGAAATCCCGCAAGACTCGAAATAGCGACGATCTGTCCGGAACCCTTTTTCAACATCCGTGGCAGCACTGCATGGACCGAATTCACCGCCCCCATCAAATTGATATCGATCACCTTCTTTACGGCCAATGGCTGCAGAGCACGTGTTTCTGCATTGTTTCCGCCGATCCCGGCATTGGCGATCAAAATGTCGATCCGGTCGAATTCTGCGAAGAACTCATTGGCGGCAGCTAGTACAGCATCTTCGTCGGTAACATCACACGCGAACACACGGGCAGTCCCGCCGGCCTTTTCGCAATGCTTTTTGAGCTTGTCGAGCAGTTCCCCACGGCGCGCGAGTAAACCGATCGTCGCACCTCGCTTTGCCATTGCTATCGCTAGGGCCTCGCCGATACCGCTTGACGCTCCGGTGAGGAAGATCTTTTTGTCTTTCCAATCCATAAGTTGCGCGTATTAACGTCCTTTGTAAGGTTCGGTGACGACAAACCACTCGCCTTTGTCCGTTTGCATCAACTGGGCGACGCGGTGTTTGGAAATGAAACCATCGTCGTAAACGGCGCTGGGGTCGCGCGGGCTGTTGGGAGGCTTTTTGTCCATCGCAATGTACTCGTTGAGTTTGGATTCGTCGTCAAAAAAATCAATGCGAGCCTTTGGATGGGCCTTGTGATACGCCCACGCGACCTTTTCACGCTCTTCCTTGGTCAAACCCTTGCGAACGACGACGACGATCTTAGGATATCCATAGACACCACGCTCACCCGCGTTTGTTTGCTCTTCAAATATCTCGTAAAAAGAGTGATCCTTGAATGGCCCAAGTTCCGCGATCTCATCCAGAATTGCAGGATTGTCGCGAACACAGCCGCCGAGAGATACAACGAGCAATATTAGACCGATTATTGAGAAAACCCTCGCCATATTATTCGTGTCCTAGATACTCTGACACCAACGAAAATGCGTCATCAACTCCGATATCAAGGTCGGAAAATTGAACTTTCAAATCGGCACCCCAAAGAAAGCTTTTGATCGCTGCCCGAGGGCCCATCTCTGAGCTAAAAACGTCGGGATCTTTCAACATAACGGCGATCCAACGTTCAGCCTTGAACGATCGGATCTCGGCGCTTTTAATCGCCGACCACGGCACAAAGCCCACGCCGCTCCGGTTATCGGTGAGGCCCTTTTCGTCAATACGTATGACCGGTCTCGTCGCGGAAAACCGCCGAAACATCACATATATTGACAACAGCAAGACACTGCCGAGTATGATCGGAATTACAAAGTGTTTGTACTTTTCCGGCAGAAATAGATAGTAACCGAACAGAGCAGCTGAAAGAAGGACAACACCCGCACTCGACTTCCAAAAACTGTAATTAGCTTCGATCGTCCGCACTCAACTAAACCTCCACGATCGTCGTGACGATCACCGGTTTCGAACTCAGTTCTTTTTGGACAAAACGCTTCAGATGGATGCGCAGGTTTTCTTTGAACATCGTGCGGTTAGAGATGTGATCGGGTTTCATGTCGGCGATGGCTTTCGCGACCGACTTTCGGGCATCGGCGGCAAAGCCGTTGAGCGGATCGATGCCGGCAACGCCCTCAAAGGTGACCTGCGGTTCGCCGTTGAGTTGATTGGTGTTCTTTTCCATCGCAACGACGAGTGAGATAGCCCCGCCGTAGGCGAGTTTCTTTCGTTCGCGGACAACGTCGTATTCGATCTCTTCCATCGACTCTTCGTCGATAAAAGTCTTATACAACTCCCGCTTTTCAACGATGACAGCCGATCGTTCGTCGAGTTCCAAGACGTTGCCGTTCTCGATAAGGATAATGTCTTCGTCATCGTAACTGCCCACGTGGTTCTTGATGAACTCCTTCTGGCGGAAAAGCATACGATATTCGCCGTGGATCGGTATGACGAACTTGGGCTTCGAGGTCTCGACCATGATCTTGATGTCACCCTGCGAAGCATGGCCGCTGACATGGACCAGCCGCCGTTTTTCCTCGATGATGTTCGCACCGCGTTTGTAGAGATGTCCGATCAAGCGGCTGATATTCTTTTCGTTGCCGGGAATAATTCTGGCCGAAAGCACAACGGTGTCGCCCTTTTCGATTTCCAAGCCCTTGTACGTTCCGGTCGCAAGATTCCACAATGCCGCACGCATTTCGCCTTGCGAACCCGTGACGAGATAGCAGATCTCATCGTCATCGAGCCGACGGGCATCGCTGAGTTCGATATTTAGGCCCTTTGGGATCTTAAGAAGGCCTTGCTCGTATGCGATCTCAATGTTCTTTAGCATGGAGCGGCCGAGCACACAGACCTTTCGCCCAAACTGATGCGCCACGTCAAATACGATCTGCAAACGATGCAGCGACGAGGAAAATGTAGACACGATCAACCGTCCTTCGGTCTGCTCGAAAATCTCTTCGAAGGCAGGAATTACAGCCATTTCTGACGGCGTCCGCCCGGGAACAGTGGCATTCGTCGAATCGCACAGCAGAGCGAGTACGCCTTCGTCGCCAAGCCGGCCGAGCGTCTTGAGATCGTATGGCTTGCCGATCACCGGAGTATCGTCGATCTTGTAGTCGCCGGTATGGATGATCGTCCCGACCGGTGTGTGTATAGCCAGCGAAAAGCACTCTACGAGCGAATGCGAAGCATGAATGAACTCGATCTTGAAATTCCCGATCTCGATAATGTCGTTCGCTTCGACGCGGTGGAGCATCACGTCGTCCATCATGTCGAATTCGACCAGACGTTTTTCTGTTAACGCGAGCGTAAAACGCGAGGAATAAACCGGCAGGTTAAATTTACGGAGTATGTAGGCAAGTGCCCCAATATGATCTTCGTGACCGTGCGTCAGGATGATCGCGGTCAGGTCATCGCGGTATTCTTCGAGAAAGTCGAAATTCGGGATCGATATGTCAACACCATAGGGCGTTTCCTCGGGAAAGCGCATTACGGCGTCGACGATGATCATTTCATCTCTGTACCGGATGCCCATGCAGTTCATCCCGAATTCGCCGATGCCGCCTAGCGGGATAACTTCTATCTTACTCATAAATTATCAGAGTATATCATACGGACTCTGCGATACTTGACAAGAGTATAAGGTTTACGCGAACATACTCAAGACAATTTGTTTGGGGAGTAGAAACCTTAGCAATTGCTAAGGACCGATACATCGTCATTACGTCCGAACTAAGCCAGTTCGGTCCGGTGATCGGATAAAGTTCGAGACCTTTGCGGCTATTTTGCCTGCAAAGGTCTTTTTGTTTGCAGGCGACCAGTAATGGAGGACTTGCATATGAGCCAATTTCTACTCGAGAGTTTTCGCCAATACAAGGAGCGAATGCGTGCCGATCGGCGTTTTGAAACTGATTGCAAACGCATCAGGCAGCTTCTCGAACATTCCGAACTTAGCAGCAACGAGCTGTTCATCTTACTACTAACTCCACTGATAGAGATTTCCTGGGTCGATGGCCGAATTGGTCGTTACGAGCAGGATGCTATCCTACGCGCCGCCGACAAATACGGAATCCTTGAAAACGAAGCAAATTTCTTTGTTTTGATGGACAGGCTGTCAACTCGCCCTCACGCAAAGGAATACGAAACGTGGTGGAAAGATTTAGGAGGTCGATTGAAGACTCTCGCTCTTCCGGAAACGGCCGCGATAGCTTCGCATCTGTTGGAGCAAACAAAATACATTGCCGGATTGGGCCAAAAACAAATATTTGGGCTGTGGCGTGGACACAACGCGGGGCCTGGTGAAGTAGAGGTTCTAAAAAGCGCCGAAAAGCGAATTAGAGCATTGGAACAGAGTTCGGCCAACGCGGAGGGCGAAGATGGTGATTCCGTGGAATTGCTCAAGTTGGTTCCGCTTGTCGAAGTCGCATGGGCTGACGGACATATAACAAAAAAGGAAAGAAAACTGATATTCGATTCATTTTTTGATCTCGGTATTCGTCCTACAAACGATAATATCCAACGGCTTTTAAGCTGGCTCAAGCTCTCGCCTAATGGGGATTTCGTACATAAGTCGCTTGAAAGGCTAAAGGAACGATTCGAATCGCTTTCCGAAGACGAACGAGCAGAAGAAAAATACAGTCTCATATCACAATGCACATTGGTTGCTGAAGCATCTGGCGGAAGCTCTCAGTTCCCTGCCGGCGGCGCTCGAATTTGCTACGAAGAGACCGTCGCTGTAAAACGCATTGCAGCCATTTTGAACGGGGCCTTCGACCGAGGCGGAAAGCCCAAAGGAGGTAGAAAATAATGTCACTTTTTCCTTTCGCAGAATATTGGTGGTTCTACGGACTATTCACCTTTTTCGTATTGTTAATGCTTGCTCTGGACCTTGGTGTCTTTCACCGAAAAGCTCACGAGGTATCATTCAAAGAAGCTTCGATTTGGAGCGTTGTTTGGGTATCGCTGGCCCTAATTTTCAACTTTGTCTTGTATAGATACGCATTATGGAAATTTCCCCAAGATGAACGTCTGATCTCAGACCCTAGCTTTGTTCCCGACATAGCGGCATGGAATGTGTCACTGGAATTTTTGACTGGCTATATTGTTGAGAAATCGCTCTCAATCGATAACATCTTTATCTTCGTTATGGTCTTCGCGTACTTTGCGATACCTACGAAGTATCAGCATCGCGTGCTGTTTTATGGCATCCTCGGAGCTTTAGTGTTCCGCGGCATCTTTATTGCGATGGGCTCCGCACTCATGGAGTTTCATTGGGTCATATATCTGTTTGGTGCGTTCTTGATAGTGACGGGCATAAAGATGTTCTTCGCCAGTAACGAAGAGATCGAGCCTGAAAAAAACTTTCTCATCAGGATCTTTAAGAAGTTCATGCCTATCTCACCAAAGCTTGACGGGAAGAATTTCTTCTCGATGATCGATGGCAAATGGCACGCGACTCCAATGTTCATTGCTCTTTTGTTCCTCGAGGCAACTGACATCATTTTCGCTGTCGATAGCGTACCGGCGATATTTGCGATCACTAACGAGCCAATGATCGTGTTTACGTCGAATATCTTTGCGATATTAGGATTGCGATCAATGTATTTCATGCTTGCGGGCGTTATAGATAAGTTTTGGCTTATCAAATATGGTCTTGCGATCGTGCTAGTTTTTGTTGGTCTCAAGATGGTTTGGCTAAACGATATGTTTGGCGGCAAGTTCCCCATTTCCTATTCGCTTGGCTTTATCACTTCGGTTATTGCGTTGTCAGTAGTATTTTCTCTGCTCTTTCCAAAGACGGAAGTCGAACAGGTCGCAGAGGAGTAATTTGAACCCAATTCATTTGGAATGCGGCGTGGCGAAATTAAATGAAACCACGCCGCTTTTTCGCGCGTCCTTTATCCGACAACAGAAATATCGGAGTCAAAAGTATGAATAAGCAGCTTTCGGATGAGCAGATCGAAAAATTGATGACGGCTATCGTCAGCGATGCGGCTCTTGACGCGGAAACGGTAGATCAGATAGCGGATGCACCAACCCTTTGGTGGGCGGTTCAGCGGGAGATAACTGCCGCAAGGGCTGAACGCTCGCCGTGGCCTCCGGTACTGAGGCGATGGCTGTCGGTCGGTGTTCCGGTGTTGGCCGCCTTGGCTTTGGTAACGTTATTCGTTTTCCGCCCGATCGGCGAGAAAACGGAACAGGCAGGAGTGCAGCAGAATGTGACCTCGTCGAATACAGATAAACCTGTTTCGACCGTCACCGAGCCGGCACTTCCTGCCATTGTTGAGAATGATAAAGTGGTCACTGCGTCTGCAAAAAGGCCGGAGCGAGTAGAACGGCGGGCAGTTGGGGCAATATCAGTTAATCAGAAAAGGGCGGCCCCGGCGATCGCCGCCAATGCGGTCGATAAGCGATCGGAGATAAAGTCGGACTTTATTGCTCTGACCTATGCCCGCAGGCCCGATAGCGGACAGGTCGTTCGGGTCAAGGTTCCAAGTTCAATGATGGTAACGCTAGGCCTGGTTTCGTCGGTCGAAAAGCCGTCCAACCTTGTCGACGCCGAGGTCGTAGTCGGAGATGACGGCATATCACACGCAATTAGATTTATTCGTTAGGCCGTAATGTTTACGGGAGTTGTTATGAACAAGAATTTATATATCGCATTTATCTTTACGCTTCTTTTTGCCGCAACTGTCTTCGGTCAGCGTCCGCCGGGAGGAGGCATCGGCCAGCCTGGGCGTGGTATGCCTAGAGGCGACCAGGGCCGGCCGCCGAGAGACGTACGTCCGCCGATGGGCGACCATGATAATGATCGCCGCGACGGACCGCCCGACGGCGAATGGATACGTCCGCATGATGCAAACGGCAACGACATCCTGGAGTCGGAAGAGTTCAAGGCGGCTATCGAACGAACCTTCGGCGATCTTGACCGGAACAAAAACGGCACGATCGAAGGACCTGAGCTTGAATTCCCGCCGCGTCCGCGAGATGGGCAACGGCCCGGAAAGGACGGCAAAAAGCTTCTTCCGCCGTTTTTCTTCGAACCACAATTTCGCGAAGGTCGAGAACTGACCAGAACGGAATTCGAGGGGATCGTGACTGCGGTCTTTAATGAGATGGACGAAAACCGCGACGGGTCGCTCGGAAAGATCGAAGCCCGTAAAATGCCCCGCCGAGATGGCCCTCGAAAACCGGAAATGGCTCCGAATGCCAGGTTCATCGCTGCCGAACTAAGATTTGGCGACAAGCTCGTCAAGGGCCAGCCGTTCTCTGCGGAGATCCTGATCGAAGACACTCGCCGGCTGTTTGATGGTTCTACCGTTACAAAGCAGGTGCGTGGTGCGACATATCGCGACGGCGAAGGCCGCACAAGGCGGGAACAGCCGCTCGAGATGGTCGGCGGGATCAACATCGTCGGATCGGACAATAAACCGCAGATGCTCGTGTTCATCAACGATTTTGTCAACAATTCACAGATCTTCCTGGACGTTAATAATAAGATCGCCCGAAAGAGTGCATTAATAACGGGGTTGGCACCTGAACCGGGACAACCGCGGGACGCCAAGACCGAATCTCTCGGCACAAAGTCGATCGAAGGGGTATCTGTCGAGGGCACTCGTGTAACCTTCGATATACCTGTCGGTCAGATCGGAAATGACAAGCCGATCCAAGTCGTTTCGGAACGCTGGTATTCGCCGGAACTGCAGGTACTGGTTATGTCAAAACATCTTGACCCGATCGCCGGCGAGCACGTGTTCAAACTCGTCAACATCAAGCGAAGTGAGCCTTCCGCCGATCTTTTTGGAGTTCCGGCGGGTTACCGCGTTGAGAATGTTCCGGCTAAACGTCGTCAGGAGTAAGACATTCGGTACCGGTCAGACTTGAAACTAATGTTCGAAGAGGTTATAAACATCAGCTTGCAGAGAGAGGCTCAATTACCGACGATCGAGTTTGCAGACGATGCGCCAATAACTGATGAGCGCCTGGTCCAAATGACCCTCGCGGGTGATGAGACCGCATTTGCTGAGATATTTGAAAGATACAAAAGACCGATGACGAAAGTGGTCGCCCGCTATTTTCGGGAGCGTAGCGAGATCGAGGAGTTCGTTCAGCAGTGCTTTACGAAAGCGTACTTTTCGCTCAAGAACTTCCGCGGCGGTGAGGACCGTTCGTTTGCAGCTTGGATGACACGCATCGCTGTAAATGTCTGCTACGACGAGTTCCGACGCCGGGGACGAAAGGGCGAAAGCCTCTTCTCAGAAATGAGCGACGCTGAGAACGATTATGTAACTTCGGTCATTGACGGTCGCGAGCCAACGGCCGACAGATCGATTATCGCCTCGCAGTTGGCTGAACGGGTACTTTCATCGTTGGACCCAAAGGATCGAATAGCGATGACATTGGTCTATTCAGAAGACTATTCTCTCGGTGAAGCAGCCGACGCAATTGGGATCACAACAAGTAATCTCAAATCGAGGCTGTTCAGATGCAGAAATCAGATAAGAACAAGGTTCGGGCACTTATTCAGATAGCGTTGGATTTTGGAGGAATGAAATGAGAAGACTTAAATGGGGTGTTTGCTCCGCATTTATACTTGGGTTCGTAGGCTTACAGCTCTATTCAACAGATGTGATCTCCGGCCAGGCCGGTTCCCTTTCGGCACCGACGGGCGTTACGGCGACCGACAATATATACAGCAACAAGGTCGGAATTTCGTGGGACACGATCCGGGGAGCGACGAACTATAGGATATTCAGAAACACCACCAACAACTCCGGAAGTGCCACCGACATTGGCACGACGCCGGAAAATACTTTCTTCGATATCGGAGCCCCACCGAACACGACATTCTTCTATTGGGTGAGAGCTGAAAACAGTACCACGACAAGTGCTATGAGCAGCTCGGATCAGGGTGTACGTACCGGAACGCAGCAGCAGGGACCTATTCCGGCACTTGAGCCGCCGCCTGTTCCTCCGGGCAACCCTGCCACGGCGGCAAAGACGTATCTGGGCAAGGTCCTGTTTTGGGACGAGCAGCTATCATCAACACGAACGGTTTCCTGTGGAACCTGTCATCATGCAGCAAACGGCGGGACCGATCCGCGCTCTGTTCCGGCCACCAGCACCTCGACACATCCGGGCGTGGATAATATTCTCGGGACTCCCGATGATGTCCGAGGATCGGCCGGCGTGCCGTCGTCAAATCCGGATGGAACATACGTAAGTCTCCCGATCTATGGCCTCAACGATCAGGTCACCAATAGAAAATCTGTATCACACATCAACGCCGGCTATGCACCGCTGTTGTTTTGGGATGGGCGGGCGACGGGCCAATTTCGAGATCCGGTAACAAATAACGTGATCATCAATGCAGGTGCCGCACTTGAAAGTCAGGTTCTTGGACCTGCTGTTTCGACCTCTGAAATGGCACACAACGGCCGTGACTGGAATGATGTTGCGAGTCGGGTAGCCGCTTCGAAGCCGCTGGCTCTGTCACCTTCGATTCCTGCGTCCTTGAACACCTGGATGGGCGGCAGAAGCTACCAAGATCTTTTCCTTGAAACATTCGGGACTACTGAGATCACCCCGACCCGCATCGCTCTAGCGATAGGCGCCTACGAACGATCGCTATACAGTGACCAAACTCCACTCGATCTGGCGAATGCGGGCATCGCACCGCTAACACAGCAGGAACAGAACGGGCGTAACATCTTTGTGGTCAGCAGTTGTGCCGTTTGTCACGCAGGAAATCTGATGACGGACAATTCATTTCGATATATTGGAGTGCGTCCTCAGAATGATGATCTTGGACGCTTCGCGGTAACGGGAAATAACGGTGATCGAGGCTCATTCCGCGTTCCAAGCCTGAGGAATGTTTCGCTTCGCGGGTCGTTTTTCCACAACGGGCAGTTCACTACGCTCGAACAAGTTGTCGCATTTTACAATCGAGGCGGCGATTTTAACGCTCCGAATAAGCCACTTAATCTCATAAGGCCTTTGGGTCTAAATGGACAGCAGCAGGCTGATCTCGTAGCATTTCTGAGACGGCCAATGACCGACATTCGCGTCAACGCTGAAACCGGCGCGTTCGACCGCCCGGCACTGTATATGGGCTCGAGCCGAATGCCGGCCATAACCGGAACCGGCCGATCTGGCTCCGGCGGTTTCACGCCGCAGATCAAAGCCATTTCGCCGCCGCTCGTTGGAAATCCGAATTTTGTAGTGTCAGTGTCCGGAGCGATCGGTAATGCGAACGCTGTACTCGTTATCGATTCCGTTGATCCCGGTGCAGGCTCAAGCATTCCAACCGCCGGTTCGCTTGCCCGCGTAGTGTCTACAACGCAGAACACGGGTAGCGGTAACGGTTGGACTTCGGTTAGCGTTGCGATCCCGGATAACCAAGCAATTGTAGGACAGACCTTTTTTGCCCGCTGGTATGTCGCGGACCCTGGAGCTGCAAACGGATTTTCGGTATCGCAGGCTGCGAGGTTCACTGTCTTTGGCGAAGCCACAACAAACGTCAATAGAGCTGCTCATGTTGATTTTGATGGCGACCAAAAGACCGACATTTCGATCTTTCGTCCGTCCAACGGTGAATGGTGGTATACGCGCAGCGGCGACAGCCAATCCCTGGCTCTTCAGTTCGGATCACCAGGTGACGTGATCGTCCCTGCTGACTACACCGGCGACGGAAAGACCGACATTGCGGTTTGGCGACAGTCGACGAGCGATTGGCTGGTCCTTCGCAGCGAGGATAATAGCTACTTTTCGGTTCCCTTCGGGCAGATCGGCGATGTCACGGTTCCGGGCGATTACGATGCCGACGGCCGTGCGGATATCGCAATATTCAGGCCCTCGGCAGGCACTTGGTTTATTCAGGCAACCACCGAAGGATCGGTGATAAGACAGTTCGGTCTGGCCGGCGACCTGCCGCAAGTTGGCGACTATGATGGAGATGGACGAGCCGATCTCGCAATATTTCGGCCATCTAACGGTCAGTGGTGGTTGAATCGATCGGTGGCCGGAACGATAGCAATGCAATTTGGCTCTGCCACAGACAGACCTGTCGCTCAGGACTTCACGGGCGACGGAAAAACGGATGTGGCGTTCTTCAGACCCTCGAGCGGCGAGTGGTTCGTTTTGAGGAGCGAAGATGCGAGTTATTACTCGGTACCTTTTGGCATCTCGACCGACTCTCCCGCACCGGGTGACTATGACGGTGACGGCAAAGCTGACACCGCTGTATTCCGGGCAGCAACCGGCACCTGGTACATCAACCGTTCAACTCAGGGAATGCTGATCACTACATTCGGTAGTGATGGCGACCTGGCGGCACCTTCGGCCTACGTTCGCTAGAGACGCTTAGGTCTTTTGATCAGACGGTCGGGCGGTTCCAAACTGTCCGGCCGTTTTTCTTGTGAGGCCAAATAAAGCGCCAGCCATTCGTCTAATGTTAGTGTCTCAGCCCGTCGGCGAGGGTCGATCGCGGCCTCTTTTAAGGTTGTCTCGGCGTCGATCACAACAGACTTCAGATTATTTAATATCGTCTTTCGCTTCTGAGCGAACGCAGCGCTGACGAGTTTTCGAAAAGCGGGTTCGTCCGCTGCTGACGGCGGCTTAGGAGAGAGCTTGACGACGGAACTCCATACCTTTGGACGCGGCGAAAATGCCTCCGGCGCGACATCAAACAGACGTGTGACCTCAAACGAAGATTCTACTAACACGGTGAAATAGCCCCGCTCGCTCATACCGGGCTTCGCCGATATTCGGTCAACGACCTCCCGCTGAAACATGAAAACCGCACGCGAAAATATATTGCGTTCCAAGGCGGCACGTTCGAGGATCGCCGTCGAAATGTTGTACGGCAGATTACCGACCAGTTTGACGGAGCCCCTATCGGAGTCGGTAACGATCTCGGTAATTCCGACATTCAACACGTCAGCTTCGATGACGGAGAAATTTCTATCAAAATGGAATTGGGCACGAAGAGAGGGGACGAAATTTCGGTCGATCTCGATAGCAATGACCTTGGCACCGGTAGCGACGAGCTTTTCAGTCAGCGCTCCGCGGCCCGGTCCGATCTCGATCAACGTATCACCGACATTCAACTGAAGCTCGCTAACGATGTTGCCGACCACTGTTTCATCGACCAGAAAATTCTGTCCGAGCGATCTTTTTGCGAACGGCTTATTCTTGCTATGGCTCATTTGTAAATAAGATTCTATTTGGTTTGAGGCAGTAGGCAAAGCGGCACGATCATTACACGGCGTCAAGCACGATACAATTGTCTTTTCTTGGAAAATAGTCTATAAAATGCTCTATTAGATTCGAACTCTTTTATAACCGCAACCGGGCATACTGTATACCGATCTCTATCTAGGATAGCGTTATGAAATATTTCTTTAGGCCGCTGGTCTTAATTTGCCTTTGGACGGCATTGTGCTTGTCGGCAGCCGCTCAGGAAGACCCTAATCCGAATTCTCCTGCTCCAAGATTATTAAGCGGAGCCGATCGAAGCCGTGTTCTGGCATTAAACACTAACGAGTTTCGCGGCGTTCTGCCTGCGAACGGTCGAATTGTGTTTAAGCCGGGGCCGGCAAGCGAAATAGTGATTTTTCTAAGTCCGCTTGATCTTCTAGGCGATGAATCTGTCTCTGCGTTTCGGGTTTACCTAACCCGTCCCGGCGGCAAAACCTTCGAATTGAAACCGGTTTCCCTTGAGCGTACGCGACGAGGCGAGATCGCGGTTAGGGTGAGGCTCTATGACGCCTCCGGCTATCGTGGACAGCCGGACGCGGACGGCGATCATTGGATGTATGTAACATGGCGTGGTCTGATGAGCCATCCTCTAAAGATCGGCCTCGGGCGCACCGGAGGAACGCTAAGGCCGCTTGCGGCCCCAATGAGCAGTGCGAACGACTCTGCCGAACAGAATTTCGTCGGTTACCGTTGGTCCGGCGATCGGATCAGATTTCTCGAGCAAGCAGCATTTGGACCCTCGTCGGCCACCGATGAAAGGCTTCGCCGGATCGGACTGCGAACTTGGCTGAGCGAACAATTTGAGGCGCCGTATCCGTACATTCCATGGCCAAATCCGCCTCAGATGCCGACGACACCGCCTGCCGACTGTACTCAGGTCACTTTCATCTCGTGCTATAACGAGCGTTACACGATGATCCCGCTGCAACAGTGGTTCTTCAAAGAAGCATTTTACGGCAATGCTCAACTCCGTCATAAAATGGCTTGGGCTTTGAGTCAGATATGGGTCACCTCCGGCGTGACGACGCAACAGTCGAGCCACGCAATTGCGTTTCACAAGATACTTGCTGATAACGCTTTCGGAAACTACCGAAAGCTGATGTATGACGCGACGTTGAGTCCGACCATGGGAAATTATCTCGATATGGTCCGCAGCACTCGAACTAATCCAAACGAAAACTATCCCCGTGAGATCCTGCAGCTTTTTTCGATCGGGCTTTATATGCTGAATCAGGACGGCACATTGACACTCGACGGCCAGGGCCATCCGATCCCTACTTACGATCAGATGACGATCGACAACCTATCCATGGTCTTCACCGGATGGACATTCTGCAATACGGGTAACTGTCCAAATGCGGTTCCCGGCTCGGTAAATTATAAGGATCCGATGGTCCTTTCGCCTGCAAATCACGATCTGACCGCAAAAACGCTGCTGGCGTATCCAAACGCTGTCACCCGAGACATTTCGGCCTGCACGAACTGCACAAGCAATGCGGAGATCGCAAACTTCGCCGACCAATCGATGAAATATGCGCTCGACAATATTTTTTACCACCCAAATGTCGGTCCATTCATTGGGAAGCTGTTGATACAGCATTTCGTGACAAGCGACCCCTCGCCCGCTTACGTCTCACGCGTAGCAGGTGCGTTCAACGACAACGGCCAGGGCGAACGCGGTGATATGAAAGCGGTAATTCGAGCCGTATTACTTGATCCGGAGGCTCGCGGCGATCTTAAGACCGCTCCACGTTACGGAAAATTGCGTGAACCCGTCCAGCTTATTACAAACCTCGGCCGAATTTTCCCGGCGGTCGCCTTTAATGGTTCCGGTGTCAGCGACGGTGCTCTGGGTACGTCTGCTCAAACGATGGGGCAGTATCCATTTTATTCACCGACCGTATTTAACTATTTTGCACCGGACTACGTGATCCCCGGAACGACGATCCTTGCTCCGGAATTCGATATTTTTAATACCGGAACGGCAGTCAAGCGGACTAACTTTCTATCTGTTTATATTTTCAACGGAATTTCGCCCAACGCGACGGATTCACTCCGCGGCACTGCATTGGATTTCAGTGAATTTGCGACGTACTCCGAAGCTGACACGACAGGCAATCTTCTGCTCGATATGCTGAACGCGAAGATGATGCACGGCACTCTTTCCCAGGCGCATCGAACTACGATGCTGCCTGCGATCCAGGCTGTTCCCGTCACAGATCCGACGGGCCGCGTCAGGACCGCGGCTTACTTGATATCGGCTTCGTCACAGTATCAGATCCAAAGGTAATAAAATGAAAAGATCAAGACGAGAATTTATTTGTAATTCGGCATCCGCATTGACGATGACGGCATTGGCGACTCAAACCGATCTTTTCGGGCGGATCGCAGCGTTCGCCCAAACCAAGGACCGTTCCGATGCCGTACCGAGCGATTATCGCGCATTGGTCTGTATCTTTTTGACGGGTGGTAATGACGGTAATAACACCGTCATCCCAAACCATAACGATGCTAATGTGAGCAACTATTCCGCTTATTCCGCGGGACGTGCCGCTCAAGGACTGGCACTGGCCCAAAACACGCTTTTGCCGATCGCGGTTCCGCGTATTGGCGGACTTAGTTATGGTTTACATCCCAGTTTTGGAACTGTCACCGGCGGAACTAATCCGGGCCTGCACGAATTGTGGGCTCTGCAAAAAATGGCCGTTGTCACAAATGTTGGTACGCTGGTCAGACCAATCACACGTGCGCAATATCAGGACGGCTCGGTGCCGAGGCCTCGACAATTATTCTCCCATACCGATCAATCAAATCAACAAATGAATGCCCGGGCCGATATCGTTGTGCTGTCAGGATGGGGCGGCCGTATCTCGGATAGAATGACGATCCCGGCGAATCCGGAACGACTCGTTCCGACGATCGGTTCGATCAACGGTATGCGCGTCTTCACGATCGGTGAAATTACTCAACCGCTCGCCGTTGGCCCGGCGCCGACGCCGCTCAGCAGCATTCTTTCGCTCACCGGTTACAACGGAACTGCAGCGGCAAATGCCCGATTGGCGGCACTTTCGGCCGGAATGGACCTCACCGACGTAAACGATCTGGTCAACGAATCGAGCAAGGTGCACCGCGATTCACTTCGAATCGCTTCGTCATTGAATAACAGTTCGGAAACCACCGTAAATTTCCCCACAAGCGAGATCGGCAGGCAGTTGAAACAGGTCGCGAGGCTCATCAAGAATCGCGACGTCCTGCATATGAACCGCCAGATCTTCTTCTGCACCGTCGACGGGTTTGACACACATTCCGGCCAACTGCTTGGTCAGGCCACGCTATTCTCTCAGTTTAGTCAGGCATCAAGGGCATTTTATGATGAAATGGCCGTCCAGGGCGTCGGAGATAAGGTCACGCAGTTCACGCTGTCGGATTTTGGCCGAACGTTCGGCCCCGGAGGCAGCGGAGCAAATGTCGGTAGCGACCACGCTTGGGCCAATCATGCTTTTGTTATTGGCGGGTCAGTTCTCGGCGGAGATTTTTATGGTGTGAATACGTCGAACGGCACACCGTTCCCGACGCTGGTGAAGAACGGCCCAGACGATCTGGATCTCGGATCGGCTGCACGTGGACGCTGGATCCCAACTACTTCGGTCGAACAGTATGCAAATACGCTTGCTTCGTGGTTTGGGCTTCCCGCCGAAGATCGTGATTACGTATTTCCAAATCTGCCGAACTTTGGGCTGAGCGATCTTGGATTTATGCAGCCGTAGGGTATCCTGTGATCTCGATGTCGTCGCCAAGTCGTTGAATGGACAGTTCCTTTAGCCGCAACGCCTCGACCAATGTCTCGGGACCACTGCCGCCGATCGCATTTGGGGCCTCGCGGCCGCCGATGATGATCGGAGACACGATAAACGTTATCTTATCAACCAGCCGGGCATCGCAAAACGCTCCGGCAATCTCGGTTCCGCCCTCGACCAATACGCTCTGGATCTCACGCGTTTTTAATTCCTCGAGCACTCCTGCGAGGTCGCGTCCGCCCATTTCCAGTTCGACGACGTCAACACCGCACTCACGTAGTGCAGCTTTTTTGTCGGTATCACGGCTGTTTGTGAATACTATGGTTGGAGCGTCGTCGGTCGTGGTCGCGACGATCGAGCCCGGCCTCGTCTGTAGCCGATTATCGAGGATCACACGCAGCAACGGCCTTCTACGTGGTCTGCCGCTGCGGTCGGTTAGGCTGGGGTTGTCGACACTCGCGGTATTACCGCCAACGAGAATTGCATCGTGTTCGTGCCTGAGACTCTGCACCCGCTCTTGTGCTGCACTGCCGGATAAGGCGGTCGAAACGCTGTCAGAAAGTGATATCCGTCCGTCGAGGGACATCGCCATCTTCAGATGTACGAAAGGCCGCCTGTCGCGGTGCCAGCAAATGAACTTTTCGTTCATTTTCGAAGCTTCGTCGGCGAGTGCGCCAGTGACAACTTTGACGCCGGCATTCCTCAACTTTTCAAAGCCCCGGCCGGAAACAAGCGGGTTTGGATCCTCGATGGGACAGACGACCTTTTTGATGCCGGCATTTATGAGAGCCTCGGTGCAAGGCGGCGTCTTGCCGTGATGGTCGTGCGGTTCGAGCGAAACGTATGCGGTTCCGCCGCGAGCCCGCTCACCGGCCTGTTCAAGAGCGATGGCCTCGGCGTGAACCAGATCATCATAAATGTACGTACCCTCACCAACGATCCGTCCGTCTGCTGAAACGATCACACACCCGACCAGCGGATTTGGACTGACGAGCCCGACACCGCGGGCAGCGAGGTCAAGAGCACGCTGTACCAGAGAAAGGTCGTTAGGTTGTGCTGCTGCTATTTCGATGATCTCTTTATCTTCCTTTGCTTTCCTAAATATCTCTCATCATCGCTTTTCCTTTCGATCGCGGATGTCCGGCTGCAGCTCGATGCGCTTAAGTGATACCGGATCAGGAGAATTCGAATACACGATATATCGCTGGCCTTCCGAAAATGCGATTCCGCAAAGGCAGCAAACATTGGCCGATTCCACCTCGACAAACTCTGCCGACGGGCCCTTCCATGACCGTTCGACCTTGAACTTGGCGATCCTTTTTACGGGGACATCGTTTATTTTATCGTCAGAGAACCGAATAGAAACAACCGTTCCAACGAAGATCGCCGTTGCATCAACTTTCGACTTGGAAACCTGAGATTTTAGCGTCTCGCCGGGCGGAGGAACAACGCACGAACAGGCGGAAGCGATCTGTGACGACCCAAAAAACACGGCAAGTACAAAGAGTGCGATCAGTGAATATTTTTTCATGATTCTCCTAATTGAAAAGCCCATTAACATAACTCTCGGGATCGAAGATCATCAGATCATCGACCTGTTAACCAATGCCGACGTAGCGGATCGGGGGTTTCAATTCCTTGGCGATGGCGACCGCGATCCCGCCTTTGGCAGTGCCGTCGAGCTTGGTCAGAACAATGCCGGTCACGTCGGCGGTCTTCATGAACTGACGTGCCTGTTCGAGTCCATTTTGGCCGGTGACCGCGTCGATCACGAGCAAGGTCTCATGCGGTGCACCTGCGACCTCGCGCGATGAGATACGTTTCATCTTTTCAAGCTCCGCCATTAGATTCGCCTTGTTGTGCAGGCGTCCTGCGGTATCGACGATCAATACGTCGCTGCTGCGCGCCTTTGCTGCAGCGAGAGCGTCGAACAGCACCGCTGCAGGGTCGGTTCCCTGCTTTTGCTGTACGATCTGCACACCCGCTCGGTCGGCCCAGATCTCAAGCTGATCACTGGCGGCAGCTCTAAATGTATCAGCCGCACATATAAGGACGTCATTACCCTCATTTTTGATTCGCTGCGCAAGTTTACCGATCGTGGTGGTCTTGCCTACGCCGTTCACACCGACGACCATCAGCACGTAAGGTTTGATGGATTCATCTATGCTGCGTTCATCCGCGACGCCTCTTTCGGTCGAATGATGAAGTATATCCAGCAGTTCCTGTTTCATGGCTGACTTCAGAGCCGCCAGATCACCGATCTCCTGCCTCGACACACCCCGACGGATCGCATCCAGAACCTGCATCGTCGTAGCCACGCCTATATCGGTCGAGATAAGCATCTCCTCGAGTTCGTCAAGCAGCTGATCGTCGATCTGTTTGCGGCCCTCGAATATCGTATCGAGCCGATTGTTGATCGAATGCCGGGTCTTCTCGATCGCTTTTGAAAAGCGGACGCCGATCTCGCGTTCGACGGCCTCCTCCTGAGCCTTAAGCTCTTCGACCGATTTGTCCAGCCCAAGCACCGAACTCGAAAATGTATCTTCCTTCTTCCTACGCCAAAAAAACGCCATAAATTTAGCCTTACCATCACCTTAGCAAACTACAGAGTATAAAAAAATACCGCACGTTATGCCAACGTGCGGTAATTACGGATCTTGATCAACGATCTAAGACGGAAGTGCTAACTTATGAGCATTCTTGTACAGAGCGAAACCGATCATGCATGAGAACACCACTGAAAAATAGAATCCAAACAATGCTCCTATCGCCTTTGCCGGAACATTCCCTACGCCCGGCATATCGAAAGCACTGAGTATTGAACCGATGACGCTGCCAACAAAAGCTGACATTATGGCGAGCAGCAGGCCGAACGCGAGGATCTTGATGTAATCGGACCCAAGCCGTTTGATCGTATCGAAACCGACCGATGGATTGAGCGTTGCCGCAAACGAACGTGTGTATCCCGCAACGATATTCGCCGCAGGAAAATAGAAGAGCCCCCAAAGTAAACAAATACCGCTGAGCAGTAGGAACAGCGCTCCATATCCGAGTATCTGCCGTAACAAATCGGACTGTTCCTTGGCGACCGTATCGGGCGCTTTTCCGATAGTCGATTCGAGCTGTGCCTTTCGGCTTTCCTGGATCATGTTATTGATCCTTTCAAATTCCGCTTCGTCCGGATCGACGCCTGCAGCACGGGCGGTCGTTTCCGGGCCAGGGTCTTGACCGCTTTCGAACGCAGCGACCCGTTTGTTTTGTATTTCTGCCTGTTTATTGAGGAGCTCCTTTACCTGCTGCGATTGATTTGCGGCCTTTGAGGCGTACGGAAGGTCCGGAACGACCGTTTTGGCGGCGTCCTCCTGCATTGGATTCATCTCTTTGCTGACATTGCCTACGATCATGAATACGGCAAAAAGAAAAACGGCGATCAGCGGGCCGAAGGAAACAACATAGACGCCGATGCTCAAGAAAAACGGATGAACAACATCATCCCAAAGTGAGAAATCATCGAACGACGGCATAAAATTAAGGCCGATCTTTCCTTGAGAAAAGTTTTCGACAGTGTTGGCAAGTACGCCGAAGGTCAAAGTATTGGCCATCAGCATGCACATCAACCCCGAACCAAGCATGAATATTCCGCCAAATCCCATTGAGCCCTGTCCGATGGCAAAGATCGCGTACATGACCGCACCCATGATCAGGCTTGATTTGAATTTGAACGGATAACCCAAAGCCGATACGAAATCGGCGACCCCAAACCCTTCGCCTAATGGTGCCGCACGTGAGAATTGTGGGGAATGGTCGGGAACGGCGGCTTGAGCCACCGGCTTGCACATCGCTCCGCAGAAAGGGCAGATCTTAACGGTCCCTCCATAGGAATTGGGACAAACTTTGCAGAATCGGTTAGCACAAGTGTCGCAGACGAACGCCGCCGGAACATCGCTGTGCATCGCGCATACGTCCGCGCCCGTAGAGTGGTTCTGTGCGGGCACACTGATCTCGGATTCAACGTTGATGGGATTCTGCGTCGAATTACCCGCCAGCTGCGAAGGTGCAAGCAGCGTCGCTGTAATAACAGGTGCGACCGGTTGGCCATGGTCTTTCGCATTAAATACCGAAATGAGTGAAGGCACCTTTCCGGCCTCGATCCAGCGAAGATTGCCCTTACGTACCTTATCGGTCCGGCCAAGCATGCCATTATCTATCCACGAGGTCATTTCGGCAAAATTTGTGTCACAAACCATGCCGTTTGCCTCGACCTGCCAGGTTTCTTGTGTATTTTCGGAGTTCATACGCAAACCAAAAGCCCGTTAGGCAACAAGCTTTATTTGACTTTGGGAATCATTTTCAGCTGCGCGGATCGCGGCCAGCTGCCTAACGATCCCGTTGGCTACTTCTCCGTCAGCACAGGCGTCCACAAGGGCCTCGACCACTTCGTGCTGATAACGCGTGCCAACAAAACTTCGCAGCCGCTCCAATGCAGGCTGCAATTCCATTCCTTTCGAGTACGGACGGTCGATCGTCATTGCATCGAAAGTATCAGCAACGGAAATGATCTTTGCCTGCATCGGAATCTGGTCACCGGTCAAGCCCTGCGGATAACCCTGGCCGTTGACCATTTCATGGTGCATATACATGCCCGGCAGGAAGTCTTTCATTGCCGGTATCTGCGACATGATCTTATAGCCGCGCTGCGGGTGTGTTTTCATGATCTCGTATTCGGCATCGGTCAGTGCCGCGGGCTTCTTGAGAATGGCGTCGTCGATGGCGATCTTACCGATGTCGTGGAGCAGCGCGCTCATGCGAAGGGTATCGAGCTCTTCTTCGCCCATTCCCAGGCGTTTGCCCATGGCGACCGAAATGCGGGCGACCCGTTCGCTGTGTCCGCGTGTGTACTTGTCCTTGCCGTCGATCGCTGCCGCGAGGGCCTTCACCGTACCGACAAAGAGTTCCCTGTTCTCGGCGGCCGCTTTTGCGAGATTGGCGATCTGTTCTTCGACCTTATCGGTCATGAAGTTGAATGATTCGCCCAGCGTGCCAAGTTCCGTGACGCTGCTCGTTTCAACTCTGGAAGAAAAATCGCCGGCGGCAATTAGTTTCGAGGCGTTCACAAGCCGCATCAGCGGCGCGGTCATATATCGTGAGCCAACAAGGCCAACGACAAGCGCTAATGCCGCAAACAGCATACTTATCAGCCATGTTTGATTCCGCATTTCGCCGACAGATGCAAGAGCGGTCTTTTCGTCCTGCATTGTGATCACGCCAAATTTATAGCCTTCGCTGATATTAGCTGTCGAATATGCCCCTATCATGTCATGCGATACACCATTGAAACTTGCCTTGAACGGAACTAGCGCAGACTGAACCTGGGTTCCCGATTCGAGCCATTCTTGTACGATCTTGAGATCGATCATCGACTCTCGTGTTGAGGCAAGTTCGGGATCGGGATGAAAGATTGTCGAGCCGCTCGCGTCAACAACGAACACAATGGGCAAGCCCCCTTTCCAGAGGTCCTCTTCTTTGGTTGCGGCAAGTCCGACAACGCTTTGGGACACGCCCTGAAGCGAGGCGATAGCAACGATCGTTGCGGCCTTAGCACCGCCGACAAAAACGTCGCTCGAAAAGGTCATCACGACAATACCGCTTGGCTCGATCTTCCGGGGTTGTCCAACGGACAGCCTGCCGATACGCGGTAGGGCCGAAGCCTCTGCTGAAATCGTATCGACGTCAACACGCGTCAGCCCCTCGGGTCGAAATACGGAGAGAGGCTCAGTGCCTTCCGGTTTTAGATCGAGAGCGAGAAGATCGGGATTGTCCTTTAGGATCCCGGCGAGTTTTGACTCTGTTTGAGCAGAAGAGATAACAGCGGTATTATTTGAGAGTTCGAGTGCCATCGCCAGGCCGGAGACCACGGAAGCAAAACGCTTTCCGAACATCTCGATCTGACGTGCTTTGTCCTGAACGAGTTGGATCTGATACCGATTTTCCGAGGCACGCAGTTCGCGTCCACTCTTGTCCGACAAAACCAGCCCGTAAGCACAAGCGGAATCAAGCCAACCGCCAAAAGAGTGACGACGACGAATAAGATCAGACTTATTTTTTTGGGCACAAAAGGCATCGGCGGGAAGGCGCAAGGGAAACACCAGGTTCTATTTTAGGCTATAGGGTGCGGGTTGGTCAACAAGTTTTAACGCGACGGTTTAACAGCAGGGGATTGGTTGTGAACAAGCGGAGTCTTCTGCATTCCGACAGTAAAGGTCACCATGAGTATCGAAGAACTTGGTTATCAAAAAACTCCGCTCGGCGACCTTACGCTTCGACGCAGGACAGAACCGCGTATTCAGAACCGAGAGGTTTTTGAGGTAAAGCTCGGGGATGAGTATTTAATGTCAAGCCTATTTACAGAAAGCGAGAGGCAGCTCGCGGTCCTCGGCCTGGCTCCGCTCGAAAACGATCTCGACGTTGTGATCGGCGGCCTCGGCCTTGGCTACACAGCCGTCGAGGCACTAAAAAGTGATCGTGTCATTCGTCTTTTGGTATTAGATCTTTTTCAGGCAGTGATCGATTGGCACAATATGGGCCTGGTACCCAATGGACAAATGCTCACTAAAGACCCTAGATGCGAGCTCCGCCAAGGCGATTTCTTCGGGTTGGCCCGCGTTGGTTTCGACGCCAATGACCAACATCGAAAATTCGACGCGATCCTTTTGGATATCGACCATTCACCCGAACATTATCTCGATCCAGGCAACGAGAACTTTTACTCGACGGAAGGACTGTCCGCAGTAAAATCGCAACTTAAGCCCAACGGCGTGTTCGCGCTTTGGTCGAACGACCCTGTCAATGATGACTTTACTTCACATCTAAGTTCTGTATTCGAAACGGCAGCTGCACAAAACATCGAATTTCCAAATCCGTATTCGGGTTCAACGTCTGTCAATTCTGTTTACGTCGCCCGATCGTCATTTTAGATGCTTTTTGAAGAATGCGAGTGTGCGTTCCCACGCTAGTTTGGCTGCTTCGGCGTCGTAGCGTGGTGTGGTGTCGTTGTGAAAGCCGTGCTGTTTGCCTTCGTACATGTAGCTCTCGAACTTCCTCTTGTTCTCTTTGAGGGCGGCCTCATACGCGGCGATACCGGCGTTGACGCCTTGGTCGTTGCTGGCATATTGAAACGACAACGGTGCAATGATCTTCGGCACGTCAGCGACTCCGGCCTGTCGACCATAAAAGGCAACCCCTGCGTTAAGATCGCGACCTAAGCGTACAGCGAGTTGGTTGACCATGCCGCCGCCGAAGCAGAAACCTACCGCTCCCAATTTGCGTTTGCTGTCCGGACGATTCTTCAGCCACATAGCAGCAGCTACAAAATCCTCAGTCATCTTCTTTCCGTCAACCGTGCGAAAAAGGGCCACGCCCTTCTGCTCGTCACCGGGGTAGCCGCCGACCGAGGTCAATCCGTCAGGAGCGAACGCCAGATATCCGGCCTTTGCCAAGCGGCGTGTGACGTCTTCGATGTAAGGATTAAGACCGCGATTCTCGTGAATGACCAGCACTGCAGGAAATCTCTTGCCTTTAGCAGGTTTGGCGAGGTAACCCTTGATCGAGCCGTTGCCGGCCTGAGATTGTACGGTCTCATAACCGACTTTAATATCCTTGTCGGCCGGGGGTACCGTTTGTGCCCACGCGAAGTTCGGCGTGAGGCTTTCAAAGATCGCGGCGGCCGTAAGTCCGCCGACGGCGAACTTTCCGAGGCTGTTCAAGAATGAACGCCGGTCCATATCACCGTGCTGATATTCATGAAAAAGATCTAATAACTCCTGTGGATATTCGTCCGCGGTCTTTCGCTCCATTTGATCTCCCCTTGTTAGTTAATTCAAATCCTTTTAACGATGACGAGCGTGATGTCGTCGTTTGGTGCGGCCGTACCGGTGAATTCAGACAATGCCGATTCGACTTTGTCACGTATGCCGGATGCGGATCGTCCTACGTTCGCACTGATCACAGCTGTCAGTCGGCCCATACCAAATTCATCTTCATTGATATTGTTCGCTTCGGAAACGCCGTCGGAGTATATTACAAGAACATCTCCCGGACCGAGTCCTGCCGTCCCGACCTCATATTCGGCAAACGGCATGATCCCAAGCGGTAATCCACCCGACGCAAGTTGTTCGATGGTGCCGTCGGCCCGACCGATAAGCGGCGGATTGTGACCGGCGTTGATGAATTTGAGTCCGCCTGAGGCTGCATCGAGTTCCGCAGTGAACAATGTGATAAAGCGATTTGCCGGCGTATTTTCGGTTAGATACTTGTTGATCGACACGACCATGTCCTCGAGCGGCGTCTTTGCGGCTACCTGAGCGTTCATCTCGGCATGAAGACTGGACATCAACAAGGCGGCCTCAGTTCCCTTTCCGGAAACATCGCCGAGAGCAACCATCATTTTCCCGTCGTGGCGCGGAAGAAAATCGTAATAATCGCCGCCGATCTCGTAACAAGAGAATGAGATCCCCTGAAACTCGTAACCGTCGACCGTAGGCGGGCCGGCCGGCTGAAAACGCTGCTGGATCTCGGTCGCGAGTTCGAGTTCGCGTTCCATTCGTTCGCGGTTCAACCGTTCGTCCATCAAGCTTGCGTTTTCGACACGAATCGATGCGACCGATGCAAGAGTCGTCAGGATATCGAGATGTTCTTCCTTGAAAGTCGATTCGTAAGTCGGCGAATCTGCGTAGATCAGACCAAAGACATTGCGTTCGTCAACACTGAGCGGTACGGCAAGTACAGAACGGATCCCTTGGAGCACGATCGTCTGGCTCGCAAAACGGGGATCATGTTGGGCATCTGACGTCAGAACGGCCTTCCCATTTTCAACCACTTCCGTCATCACGTTGCGACTGATACGGACCTCGTCAGGTATTTCGTCCTTGCCGCGGACGCGGGCTACCTTGATCTGCATCCCGCCGTCGGATTTTTCATCGCGAAGCATAATCACAACGCGTTCCGCGGGGACAGCCTCAAATACGAGGGACGCGACTTGATTCAGAGTATCGTCCAACCCGGTGGCCGACAGAAGCGTAACACCCACCTTGCTGATCAGCCCGAGCAGGTCGGTGCGGCTGGAAAATTGCGAATCCAAGATCTCGGTCGTTGGATTTCTGCGGCCGGTAAGTGCAATTGTGGTCGACGGGTCGAGTGCATTGGTGTCCGCGAAGAGTGTTGCACTAATATTTCGCGGAACAGTTCGTTCGTCCTCAAAGCGCAGTACGGTTTCCCCGATCTGTATTTCTCCGCCATTAAGAAGAACGGTGGGAACGGTCACGATGCTGCCGTTGTATCTCGTACCATTCGCCGAACCTAGATCGTGCAGCCAGAACGCATCTCCTTCCTTTCTTACCTCTGCATGCAAGCGAGACGCGAATGCATCCGGAATACATACATCGCTCCGTGCAGAACGGCCAATAGTCGTACGCAGCCGAGATAACGGCACCGAGTATTCGGGCTGGCCTGATTGTCTGATTAACAGTTGTGCCATAATACTAAATTGAGACAGTGCGGCGAGTCGCACGGACAGTGACGGTACCGGTCAAAAAATCGTGAAGCGTACGGCCGCTGCCATTCAACGCACTTATAAGGAACCCAAGTCCGAATGTCGCGACCGTCAACGCATATCCCAGCGTTTGTCTTACGATCAATGCTCCAAAGCCCGCGGGTGTTCCATCGATTCGCAGTATCCGAATACCTGTAAGCATTTTGCCGACCGACTGTCCCCGAAACAGCGGCAGCAATACGACATTCGCACCGGCAAGCAGAAAGGCGAGGAGCCAGATGGTCCGATCTGCGAAAACTCCAAAGCCGGTATGGCCAACCATTCTCTCGGACAAGAGCCCGGTCAAGGGCAAGATCAAAAGAACGATATAGTCGATCAGAGCCGAGCCCAACCTCAATAAAAATGGCGGCTGAAAATCCGTTGGAACGAGAGTTGAGATCAACTCATTGTGATTGTTTTCCTTTTCCGTCGACTCCAAATCGGTAAGTGAACGCGTTGCTTGCATAAAGTGGCCTATCCGACGATAAATTGTAATGTTGTGTCACCGATGCGGATACGGTCGCCGCTGGCAAGGGGATGTGGTTGATGCGGCAATAATCGCAGCGTGTCACTAACCTTTGTAAGTAGAATTGTCCCGTTCGAGGACCCAAGGTCCTCGACCAGATAGTTGTTGCCGTCGCGCCATATTTTTGCATGACGACGAGAGATCTTTGTCTGCGGATCATATTTAGAAAGGTCGACTTCAGGAAAAATATTCGACATCGGATCGCGACGGCCCACCAGATTCTCGTTCTTCTCAAGGCCATAGGCCGGTGCCGAAAGGTCGCTGGTGCCCTCGATAACGAGGCGAGCTGTCCCGATCGAATGAGAATATACTTCGCGATGTACGCCATGCTGAGCTAGCGGTTGTTTGGAGCCGCAGAATGCACAGAACATATCGGTCGCAACGATGCGTTGTCCGCAAAATCCACAAAACACGATCTGATGCTGCAAACTAACCGATTGCGGCACCTCGGTGACACCGAACGTTACTTGGCCGGCAGCCAGGTTTTCAAGATGCGAAGCAAGTGCGAGCTTCATTTCAGCAGCTGAAGCAAACCTGGCGTCGGCGTTATATTCGACGGCACGCATCAATATCCGTTCGATCTGATCCGAAAGCTGCGGGTTGATCTGCCGCGGGCGAGGGTTCTTTTGAAAATCAAAGATCAATAGCGGATTATTTTGCGGATCCGCACCCGTAAGCAGATGAAACATCGTCGAGCCGAGGCTGTAGATGTCCGAACGCGGCTCGACATTGCCGCTGAAAAGTTCGGGCGGAGCATAACCCATCGTGCCGACCGCGGTAACACCTTTCTCCTGATTCTGATTGATCGAGCGAGCGATACCAAAGTCGATAAGCATGATCCGGCCCGACTTGCCGTCGATCATCACATTGGAAGGCTTAAGATCACGGTAGACGATCTTCGTAGGAAGATTATGCAGATAATCAAGTACATCTATGATCTGAAGTGCCCAATCGGTGACCGTTCGTTCATCAATTCGGCCCTCCGGCGTAGAGCGCAGTTTCCCGGCAAGGTCACCTCCGGAGATATACTTCATCACCAGATAGAACCGGCCCTCCTGTGAATCGAAGAAATAATCGTAGATCGTCGGGATCGAAGGATGGTCAAGCGTAGAAAGGATCATCGATTCCCGCTTGAAATCGTCGATCGCCTTTTCTTGCTGTTCTTCCTCAATATGAGCCTGCACCATTTCCTTGACGGCACGTTCGACGCCGCCAAGATTGTTGTCAAAAGCGAGATAGACCGCACCCATTCCGCCGCCGCCGATCTTTCGCTTGATAAGATAGCGGTCATTTAAGACTGTTCCCTCGGCAAGCGGTTTAAGTCCTGACCTGCGTCCATCGGTGTCGCCGGACCCGATATTCGGCGTTGTCCCGCCATTTGGATCAGCATCGGAAAGGCCGTCACCCGTAACTGAAACAGCGTGCTGAAGGGGTTCGTCTGTCACGGCAACGGGCAGTTCCTGATCTTCAGAACTTTCAATTGTCTGTTCTGCAGCGATTTCGGCCTCCTCGGGAATGCCCGTTTCGGCGGACGCAGCTAGAACGGGCTCCGCATCCAATGATGGATCCGCCGAATCGTCTTGCGATCCAGCTTCGTCAATAGGCAGAGCAGCTTGTTGGACCGGCGAGTCGATAGTCAGATCCTTCTCAATTTGTACAGCGGATGTATCAGTCTCGATCAGCTCCGATGGATCCGACTCAATTTCGGTTCCGGTTCCGGGGCCGTCTTTATAGTCAGCTTGATCCTCATTGGTGTCCGCAGATTCGGCATCAGCAATCTCGTCGAGAGTGCTTTCGTCTGTTGCCGCAGTCGAGCCTTCGATTTCATTATTCACAAGCAACATCGGAGTCGGTACGTCGTCGGTCGGAACAGCAATTTCTTCGATCGTCGGCGACTGAGGGTCATTGAGGGGATCGTCAGACCCGCTGTCAGACATGTTCTCACCCGATTCCGAATCACTGATCGGTCCTTCGTCAAGAGACTTGATATCGCCTTCCGGCGGGCCTTCGATTTCGGATTCCGCTTCATCAGGCAGTTCGTCAGGATCGAATTCAGGATCTTGGGTAGGTTTTGACAGAATTTCGCTAATTTCGTCAGGATTTGGTGGGGAAAACCTTCCTGATATTGAACCTATCGACCCGGTCAACCGTTGAGCGATGAGGGGAGTTTCCATTTCTTCGATCGGAGCGGACACCGTCGAATCGAGCTCCTTTGGCAAAACTTCGACATCGACTGACGATTCCGTGTCTGATAGCTCCGCCGGGGCATCCGATACTAGGTCGTCAACTGCGGACTCGTCTAATTCATCGTCGATCTTTGTCGGGTCGGCAGCCGACGACTGCTCTATTTTTGAGGACTTGTCGGGTTCAAAGATTGTTAATTCGGCATTAACGTTTCCGGACTCCTCGGCCGAGGGTGGCGGCGGAATTACGATCGTGCTCGAAAACGCATCATCATTGGAAGATTCGTCGATGATCGCAGCCTTCAGCGTGATGCCGCAGTACGGGCAAAATATGTCGAGATCCCCGACTTCAGAGTCGCATTCGTGACAGTGTTTCATTTCGTGAAGAGATAATCCCTTACCGTACTAATTTGATATATGAAAGCGTAAAAACGTTTTTCCGACAATGATCTCGTCTCCGTCGTTCAGCGTCTGTGCCATACCGGGCAAAAGCCGGCGGCCCCGGTTAACGTAGGTTCCATTCGTCGACCCGAGATCTTCTATCGCGTAAACGCCATTTTCCATTCGGACACGTGCATGACGACGCGAGACCTTGGCTTCAGGATCGTGCGAGTCAAGATCAACATCAGGAAAGACGCCGTTGTCAGCATCCCAGCGTCCGATTATTGATTCTGTGCCGACCAACCTGAACTCCGAACCCGGTCCGTCACCCCGTTCAATAACCAGCTTCGCGTTCATGACCGAGTCAATTCCCTGTTGACTCGTTCGTACTTCGGGAACCGGATCAAGAACGCCGTTGAGCGGCGGAATTCCGACCGAGGTTACTTGTACGGATCGCTGCACCGGTGGTTCCGACGCGACCTCAAGCGGAGACGGCGTTTCGACTACCGGCGGCACATAAAGCGGTGCCTGAGCCGCATCTTGTTGAAAGCGAACGAGTTTGGTTCCGCACTCATCGCAATATTGCGATGTATCAAGGTTTCCCGTTCCGCAATTATGACACTTGATCATATTGTTCTGATTCCAATGAGATATTTCAAACGGTGACGTATTGACCAAAACGATATTTTAGCTTTTAATCAGCCGTTCGTAAATGCTAAATCTATGTGATTACTACGTCAATTCACATTGCATAGTTCTTGGGTTCGATTTCTCCACTCGATATCGCGGGAGATTTTTGAAACAATGGCAATAAGTCGGTCGTAGTAGCGGTTTGTTGATTTATTGATCAAACTCGCATTTTAACTGATTTCTAATATTCGTTGAGAGGAAAACGCAAATTATGGCACTAAGCCGCAAGAGCAAGATCATCATCGGAGCGTCCGTCGCTGCTCTTTTAGTTATTATCGTTGTCGCCAGCATTTTCGCGACCCGCACAGATACGCCAGAGGTGACCGTCGTCAAGGTCGAAAAACGAAAGGAGCTGCGGTCGACGGTGACGTCATCAGGCGAGGTCCGACCGATCCAATTCGTGAACCTGACGAGCGAAGTTCAGGGTAAGATCGAAGAGATCACAAAGAAAGAAGGCGATCCGGTGCAGAAGGGCGAGATACTCGTAAGACTCGATCCCGATCAACTTTCTTCAAATGCCGATGCTCAGCTTGCAGCCTTCCAAACCGCTCAGGAAGATATCCGTTCATCTCAATCGCAGGTGTCCGGGGCTCAAAACCAGCTTTCCCAGGCTCAGCAAGGACTGATGGCTTCCGACGCAGCCGTTACCTCGGCACGCCAGAACGTCGTAACTGCACAGACCGATGTCGATCGGGCCCAGGTTGACGTCAACACGGCTCAACGCGAGGTCAACCGTAACGCGCAACTGCTCGAATCGGGCGTTATTTCAAAACTCGAATACGATCAAAAGAAAGACGCACTTGAGACTGCACAGGTTGGGTTGAAAAATGCGCGAGCCCGCCTTGAATCAGCAAAGTTGGCTGTCAACGAATCGATCGCCCGTAGAAATCAGCAGGCCGTAGCGGTGAAGGATGCTAGGCGATCAGTTGAAACAGCAAACATTGCTGTGAACAGCAGTCAGTCGCGTGCGAACCAACAAGCGGCAGTACTTCGCGGCGGCAAGAACCAACGGGACAAGACCGTCGTTATTGCTCCGATCAACGGGGTAATTGCTGAGATCCCATCAAAGGTCGGAACTTTCGCGGTAGCCGGGCTTTCGACGACCGCGTTGATGACCATCGCCGACATGTCCACGGTAAACGTTGAAGTCAAGGTCGACGAAACATCTATTGACAAGGTCGAAGTAGGTCAAAAGGCCAAGATCAAGGTCGATGCCTTTGGCGATAAGGAAATTATCGGCGAGGTAATGCAGAAGACACCGCTCGCTGTCGGAAAATCGCAAACGAGCGGAGGACTTTCCACGAACATAAATGTTCAGGAAGCAAAAGAATTTCGCGTAGTTATACGCCTCAATGATCTCCCCGAAGATATTAAAAGCGGCCTCCGTCCGGGGATGAGCGCGACCGCTGAGATCACGACAAAGACCGTAGCGGATGCGATCGCTGTCCCGCTGCAGGCTGTGATCGAAAAGAAGCCTGACGCGTCGCCCTCGCCCACAATACAGGGAGATGCACAGGCAATGCCCATGGACAAGCCGAAGCCGATCACGGGTGTATATGTACTTGACGGAAATAAAGCGAAATTCCGCGAAGTAACCACGGGGATCATCGGTGAATCAGATCGTGAGATCCTGACCGGTCTCGAGGTCGGTGATGAAGTAATAACCGGGCCAAGTCGAGTGTTAAATACCTTAAAAGAAGGCGCGGTCGTTAAGCGGCAGGTCAAGAAAGAGGGCGAGAACGCCAATAAGTAATGTACAGGTTTATGGACGAAGAAAACGAAAACGGAACATCTGCCGAACAGGCGGTGCCCGCTGCACCGAAAGAAGATGCGCTCATCCTTATGAAGAACATCTGGAAAACATACCAGATGGGCACCGAAGAGCTGCACGCTTTGCGGGACGTTTCGTTCGAGGTCAAGAAAAACGAATACCTTGCGATCATTGGACCTTCGGGTTCGGGCAAATCGACCTTGATGAATCTCATTGGCTGTCTCGATTCGCCGACCAAAGGCGATTATTGGATCAATGGTCATCTTGTTTCCGATATGACCGATGATGAACTCGCCCGCATTCGGAACAAGGAAGTTGGCTTCGTTTTCCAGACATTCAACCTATTATCCCGTGCCACTGCCTTGCATAACGTCGAATTGCCGCTTATTTACGCAGGAATGCGGGCTGGGGAACGCCATGATAAGGCTCAGGCGGCTCTCGCTTCCGTCGAACTCGGCGACCGCGTCATGCATCGCCCCAATGAGCTTTCAGGCGGCCAGCGGCAACGAGTGGCGATCGCCCGAGCTCTGGTAAATCACCCTTCGATCCTACTTGCCGATGAACCGACGGGTGCTCTCGATTCAAAGACCAGCGTTGAGATCATGCACCTCTTTGAAAAATTGCACGAAGAAGGAAATACCATTATTCTGGTTACTCATGAACCCGAAGTCGCTGAACGGGCTCACCGCGTGATCACCATTCGCGACGGACGCATCGAAAGCGACGAACGCATCAAGTAATGGAATCTTTTCCTCCGTATATTTCGATAGCATTCATGCTGACCACGTTTATGTGTGTCGGCATTCTTTTTTATGCGATAAAGACGTCTGTTCTTAATACGGCTGCTGCAAAGATCACTGTTTTTTGCATCGGATTTTGGCTGTTATTCACGGCAATTCTGGCAAGAGGAGGTTTTTATGAATTCACCGGATCATTTCCGCCGCGAGTTGTCTTATTCGGCGTCCTTCCGGCTAATTTATTTATCTTGTCTCTGTTTCTTTTTGCAAGGCTGTCATTCATAGAAAACCTGCCGCTTCGCACGCTGACTTTTTTGCACATTGTTCGAATTCCGGTTGAGATAGTATTGCTTTGGCTTTTTCAAACGAAATATATACCGCAGGTCATGACGTTCGATGGTATCAACTTTGACATCATCTCCGGGATCACTGCCCCCATCGTCTGTTTGATCGCTTTTCGGAAGGGTTCGATAAATCGGCCGTTACTGATCGTTTGGAATATTTGTGCGCTTGTATTGCTCGCCATCATCGTGATCACAGCTGTTCTGGCATTCCCGTCCCAAATGCAGCAGATCGCTTTCGATCAGCCAAACCGGGCGATAATGTTCTTCCCTCTAATTTGGCTTCCCACGGTCATAGTTCCGATCGTTCTCTTCTCACACCTAGCTAGTCTTTGGAAACTCATCTTGCGCCGTGATAATTGACACTTACAAATCTAGTGGCGTTTCGTATACTTGATAGATAATGGGCATGCTTGCCACATTTCGTGTTGTAAACGAGTCCTTTCGCCTGGCTCTATTGAGTCTACGGGCAAACAAACTTCGCACGCTCCTCACACTGCTCGGCGTCATAGTCGGCGTCACTTCCGTAATATCGGTCATCACCATAATAAGCGGCCTGGATGCGACTGTCGCAACAGCATTTTCCTCACAGGGCTCGACGGTTTTCAGCGTTGCAAAGCGTCCGCTTGTTATCACGTCGCGCGAGGACATGATCAAATTCAATCGACGCAAGGAAGTAACGAAGGACGATGCCGAGGTGATCCAGCGGCTTTGCCGTACATGCAGCAGCGTGGGTACCGCCCTGAATGGCGCTGGTTTGGTCAAGTTTCGGGAAAATAAGTCCGAAGGCGTCAGCATCCGGGGAGTATCGCCTACGATGTTCGAGATCGAGAATACTACGATCCAATCCGGCCGCCGTTGGACTGACCAGGAAGCTGTTGGCGGGCAAAATGTTTGCGTGATCGGTTATGACCTGCTCGAAAATATATTCAACGGCCGCTCTTCCGACTCTGTTATCGGTGAAGAGATCCGAGTTGACGGCATTCCGTTCGAGATACTTGGTGTGGCGACTCCGTTCGGCAAAGTGCTTGGATTTTCACGCGATAATTTTGTCTATATCCCATTTCAGGCGAGCCAGAGGATCTATGGATCACGCAGTTCGATCACCATCCATGTCAAGGTAGCCGATTCAGATGCATTTGAGAACGCTCAGGACGAAGTCCGGGCGATAATGCGAAACCGCCGAGGCAAGACCACGTCTGACGAAGAGGACGGCTTTTCACTCGAATCTCAAGACGCATTTTTGTCGATCTACAGCAGTGCTACCTCCGGAATCTATGCTGCGACGATCGCCGTGGCGGCTGTTTCCCTTGTGGTCGGCGGGATCGTTGTTATGAATATTATGCTCGTCTCTGTTACTGAACGAACCAAGGAGATCGGATTACGAAAGGCAGTCGGAGCCCGGCAGCGGGACATTTTGCTACAGTTTTTGATCGAAGCAGTTTCGGTCACAGTCCTTGGAGGCTTTATCGGGATAATCGTGGGTTACGGATTGGCCTTCATATTGTCGCTGGCAATGGGTTTTCCGGTGTCTATCCGCGCCGAATCAGCGATTATGGGCATCGGCGTTTCGCTGGTCGTCGGGATAATAAGCGGGCTCTATCCGGCAATGAGGGCTGCTCAACTGGATCCGATCGACGCAATGAGGAATGAGTAAATTGTTGGTTACAAAATGTTGAATCGCGACTCAATCAGAGAATCGGCCGTAATGGCATTCGACACGCTGTTCGAGAACAAACTTCGTTCGGCTCTCACGATCCTCGGTGTAACCGTCGGTGTCGTCACGATCCTTGCCATGGTTTCGATCATTCAGGGGCTCAATCGGGCATTCTCAGAACAGATCGAATCGCTCGGCTCAAACACCATCTTCGTTGCAAAGTTTGACGCTAGTTTTGGCAAGCCGCCGGGACAAGAAGAGCGTCAGCGGAAAGAACTCACGATCGAAGATGCGGACGCGATCAGGAACGAGGTCCCCACAGCCGTCGGAGTTTCGCCTATGCAGCGGCAACTGTCGGTGACGATCCGCTACAACGAAAAGCAATCAGATACACCCATTCTGCTCGGCGTTACCCCATATTACGAGTTCACACAATCACAATACGTCGATTACGGCCGGTTTATCATCGACAGCGATATTCGTGACAGGACTAACGTCGTTGTTTTGGGACGAGATCTCGTCAAGGCACTTTATCCCGGAGGCGAAGATCCGATCGGTTCGGAGGTAAAGATCGATGGGACGCCGTTTCACGTAGTGGGCGTGATGAGCCTGCTCGGCTCATTCTTTGGCCAATCTCGCGATAATATAGCGTTTATTCCGCTCACGACTACACAGAAATACTATCCGCGTCTTGAGCAGCCGCAGAGCGTTTTCGTGATCATCATAAGGCCTTTAACACGAGCCGACGTCAAGCAGACCATAGACGGGGCCCGCGACGTACTTCGTCTCCGCCGAGAAGTTAAGTTTGGAGAGAAGGATAATTTTGGGATCTCTTCGCAGGATGCTCTGCTTGATATCTATAACCAGCTCACCGGAGCGACCTATCTCGTTTTGACCGCGATCTCGGCCGTTGCACTAATGATCGGAGGCATTGGCGTGATGAACATCATGCTTGTCTCGGTCACAGAACGGACAAAGGAGATCGGTATTCGCAAAGCCGTCGGTGCCACACGCGGCAGCATTCTCTCTCAGTTTCTTATCGAGGCCGTTGTTCTGACCGCGATCGGCGGAACATTGGGTGTTGCGATCGGAGAAGTGCTCAGCCTGCTCATCAATGCATATTCGCCTCTTCCCGCCTATATTCCCGTGTGGGCGATCCTCCTGGGAGTCCTTGCTTCGGCGGGTATTGGCGTCGTGTTTGGCGTCTTTCCGGCTTGGAAAGCTGCAAACCTCGACCCGATCGAAGCTTTAAGATTCGAATAGATCTCAACGATCAAAACTATTGCTTACTTTCGCTCGTATTACGCAGTTACTTTGGGTAACCTGAACAAGGATGAACTTTGCCGAAACATTAAAACTTGCATTTGCCGCGATCTGGGCTCATAAGCTGCGGTCGTTCCTGACATTGCTGGGAATGATCATCGGCGTTACGGCGTTTATGATCGTATTGTCGTTGCTTCAGGGCTTCAGTTCCTATGTTGATGAGAAACTCGCCGGGATCGGAACAAATTCGTTCACAGTCCGGCGATTCAGTTTCGATGATTTCAAGGACACGGACACTATCGCCGCCGCTCAAAGGAGAAATAAGGAACTAACCTTTGACGAAATGGATTTCATCCGCGAACGTGCCCAACTCGTCGGTTTGGTCGGCGCTAAGGCCGGCGGCAATTCTCGTGAGGTTCGAGGCGGCGGGCAGACCATCAGTTCTGTTCAGATCAACGGGGCCGAGCCGATCATTGCGGTAATTGACAAGCTCGATATCGCGGAAGGGCGCTATTTTTCCGAACCCGAAAACAACAATGCCACTCGTGTCGCATATATCGGGATGGATGTTGCCAAAAAGCTGTTTCCATCCGGCAGTGCAGTGGGTGAGGAACTTACGATCTCTGGAATCCCCTATCGCATCATTGGTGTCCAGACCGCCAAAGGCACTGTGTTTGGCCAGCCGCAGGACAATTTTATCACGTTGCCGATCAAAACCTTCGGGGCTGCATTTGGTGGACTGACGCGACAGCGTGCACCTTATTTCGTCGTTACGGCCAAGGACGATAAGAAGTTTGCGGAGGCTGTCGAAGAAGTTCGCACCCTGATGCGGATCAAACGAAAGATACCTTTCGGCGAGAAAGATACGTTTGGGATCTTGACGCCGGACGCAATTCAAAATTTGATCGGCGGCGTTACCAAGCCGATCGGCATTGTCATCTTGATCGTTCCGTCAATTGCGCTGCTTGTCGGCGGCATCGTGATCATGAATATCATGTTGGTGGCCGTGACCGAACGAACACGTGAGATCGGCATAAGAAAGAGTCTCGGTGCGAGGCAATCCGATATTTTAAAGCAATTTTTATATGAGTCCGCGACTCTTTCGGCCCTGGGTGGGATAATTGGGCTGATATTAGCGGAAATTGCCGGAATAATAGTTACTGCTGTCTTTTTTCAGACCAGGATCTCTCTTTTGGCCGCCTTCTTTGCCATCGCGTTTTCGGCCATTGTCGGGGCCGTTGCAGGACTTTATCCGGCGTGGAAAGCGGCTCGCCTTGATCCCATTGAAGCATTGAGGGCTGATTGATCAAATGAAACTCGTAACAAGTTCATTTCTAGAGAATTTCAAAATGGCGATCGACACGCTTCGCACCAGTAAGATGCGCTCGTTTCTGACCATTTTTGGCGTCGTCATTGGTGTTGTTACCGTGATGGCGATCTCCTCGATGATCAGCGGTATCAAGATAGCGGTCGAGAAACAGGTAGAATCATTCGGCACCAGATCGATCTTCCTTTATAAACAAGATATCGGCATTCGCACCTCCGCCCCGACGCGCGAAGAGCGAATGCGAAAACCGCTAACGATGGCCGACGCAGAGGCGATCGGAGCTCTCAAGACGATCGAATTGGCAGTGCCGTACCTCGATATTTCGAATAATTTCTTCGGCCAAAAGATCAATGTAACCGGCAAGAACGGTAAAACTTCGTCGTCTGTCCAGTTGAGCGGAACGATGCCTGAGGCGGAAAAAGCTCCCGGCGAGGTGCTTGTTGATGGCCGCTGGTTCACTCAGTCCGAACACGACGCAAAGGCAAATGTCTGCATCATTGGCGATTCCGTTCGCGATGCATATTCACCCTATTCGTCGCCCCTTGGCGAAACCTTGGATATCGGAGGAACCGAATTCCGTATAATAGGTGTGCTTCAAAAACGTGAGCAGCTCTTCGGCGGTGGAGGCGGAAATAACGATCAGTCCAATACCATCTACATGCCGATGGGGGCGGCACTCAAATTGAAGCCAAATGCCGACGATCTCTTTCTATTGGCCATCGCCCGTGAAGGTCAACTTGAAAAAGCCAAAGATGACGTGCAGGATCTGTTGCGAATTAGGCGTCAGGTTCCCTTCGGTGCAAAGAACAATTTCGCCATGGAAACGGCCGCCAGCCTTATCGATCAGTTTGCCGCGATATCGAACGGCGTGTTCATTGCAATGATCGTGATATCCTCTGTCGGTCTCATGATCGGTGGCATTGGCGTGATGAATATCATGCTCGTATCAGTTACCGAACGAACGCGGGAGATCGGTATTAGAAAGGCGATCGGAGCAAAACAGAAGGATATACTGATGCAGTTTTTGATAGAGGCTGCGACCCTTACCGGGTTCGGCGGGCTGCTCGGCTTATTGATCGGCTGGCTTATATCGCTGCTTATACGGATTGTGTTCCCGTCTTATGTGCCTTGGTGGGCACCGCCAATGGGCTTTGGTGCGAGCGTATTGATCGGTCTTATATTCGGGCTGTTCCCGGCGTGGAAAGCAGCCCGATTAGATCCGATCGAATCATTGCGATATGAATGATCCGGCCTCACGCCGATCCATTTACCTCACAAGTGTGCGTTATATCACTGATTTCAGACTCGCTAGTGATAATATGCGCTTTGGAAGGTGGAATCATGGGAATGCGAGCCGGCGATACGGTGAAATTAGCTCTGACCGAAGTCCGAACACACCCGTTGCGCTCTTTCCTTACGCTCCTCGGGATGATCATTGGAATGACCGCGTTCATGGTCGTTCTTTCCCTTCTTCAAGGATTCAATTCTTACGTCGACGAAAAGATCGCCGGGATCGGCTCAAATTCATTCACTATCTCACGTTTCAGTTTTGCGGATTTTGGGAACAGCGATGCAATGGCCGCTGCCCGTCGACGCAACAAAGAACTTGATCTCGATGAACTTGAGTTTATCCGCAGAAATGCTCGGTTGGTCGAAATGATCGGAGCCAAGGCGGGCGGTGTTGTGCGGGAGATTCGATACAAAGAAGATGTTCTGTCGGATATTTCCATCACTGGCGTTGAGCCCATAGTAGGTGAGATCGAGCTCGTTAACGTTGCAGAAGGTCGGTATTTTCTGAGCGTCGATGATGAGAATGGCCTTCGTGTGGCGTTTATCGGTGCGGATATTCAAACAGCGCTATTCCCCCGAGGCGATGCGGTGGGCAGCGATATCTACATCGCTGGCATTCCATATAAGATTATAGGTGTTCAGGTCGCGAAAGGCAGCGTTTTCGGACAATCACAGGATAACTTCGTTCTTTTGCCGCTAAAGACCTTTTCGACCGCGTTTGGCGGGATCAAATTCAGTCGGGCTCCGTCTTTTGTTGGAACGCCAGCCCGTTCAACAAGTATGGACCTGGCGGTTGACGAGGTACGCACGCTTCTTAGAATAAAGCGAAAATTGGGGTCGGATGAGAAGGATAATTTTGGGATCAGTACGCCCGAAGCCATCAGCGGCGTGAGGCAAAGCATCTTCGGCTCCATCTCGATCGCAATACTCGTGGTTCCGGCCATCGCTCTGCTTGTCGGTGCGATCGTGATCATGAACATCATGCTCGTTGCCGTTACCGAAAGAACAAAAGAAATTGGTATTCGCAAGGCCGTCGGGGCCCGACAAAAGGATATCTTGCGTCAGTTTCTGATCGAGTCCGCTGCCCTTTCCTCGATCGGCGGCGTTATCGGGCTCATTCTCGCTTATCTAATTGGCCTGGTGATAACGCGTCTCGTGTTTCCGACAAAAATACCTTGGTGGTCAGTTGTTGTATCGATCGGCGTTTCCGGAGCTGTCGGGATTATCGCTGGACTATTCCCTGCTCGCAAGGCTGCGAAACTCCATCCTATCGAAGCGATGAGATTTGAATAGTATGAAACCCACTACCTCAAAATTCATTGAGAATTTCAAGATGGCGTGGGACACGCTGCGCGGCAACAAGCTTCGGTCGGCCTTAACAATTCTCGGTGTTGTCATTGGAGTTGTTACCGTGATGCTTATTTCTTCCATAATAAGCGGGATCGAGGTCGCAGTCGAAGATCAGGTCAAATCGTTCGGCACACGTTCGGTCTTTATTTATAAGATGACGCCCGGCCCGCGAACAGCCCGCCCGACACAGGATGAACGAACCAGGCCCAATTTGACGTATGACGATGCAATGGCGCTTCGTATGCTTTCCGAGCTTGAGACGGCTGTGCCTCAGCTAAACGTATCGAGCGGGCCTATGGGAGGCGAGACGATCGTTTCCGCGCAAGGCGTTCAGTCGTCGAATATTAATATCGTAGGCACACTACCTGAGATCCAGGCGGCCGGAACAGAAGAATTAATTGAAGGGCGTTGGTTCACGCGGTCCGAAAATGACTTAAAAATAGATGTCTGTTTGCTCGGCAACAGCGCAAAGGAGACTTTCTTTCCTAAAGAATCTCCACTTGATCAAAAGATCGAGATCGCCGGGCGGCTATTTAGAGTTATCGGAGTACTTGAGAAAAAGGAACAGTTCCTCGGAGGCGGAGGTGGCCGCTCAGATCAGAGCAACGTGATATATATACCTTTCGAATCGTCAACTCGAATGAAACCGGGCTCGTCCGATGTGAACATAATGGCGATCGCTAAGGAAGGACGGCTGACCGAAGCCCAGGATCAGGTTGAGGATTTGCTGCGAATCCGCCGGAAAGTTGCATACGGCGAGCCGAACAATTTCGCACTCGCCACGGCAGACAGCATCATCGATCAATTTCAGTCGATAACGGCGGGGGTCGCACTTGCTATGGTCGTCGTGTCGTCGATAGGACTTATGATAGGCGGCATCGGCGTGATGAACATCATGCTGGTTTCTGTCACCGAGCGAACAAGGGAGATAGGTGTGCGAAAGGCACTTGGGGCAAGAAACGTAGATATTCTAGAGCAATTCCTGATCGAAGCTGCATCACTTACCGGCCTAGGCGGAATCGTAGGCCTTCTTCTCGGCTGGCTGCTTACACTTCTCGTCAGATTATTCCTGCCATCGTATGTGCCGCTCTGGGCACCGATCGCCGGTTTTGCCGCCAGTGTGGGTATAGGCATAATTTTCGGGCTGTTCCCGGCGTGGAAAGCAGCCCGATTGGATCCGATCGAATCATTGCGATATGAATGATACCTTTGTCAAAAGACCAGTGCCGCGACAACTTTGAAAGTGACACCAACCAGGGCAAGGATCAGTACGATCGCCCATGCGGCCCCTGACGAGATCTTCCCGATCTTTTGCAGACCGATCGCCGCAAAGACCCATCCGATAATTGCAAAAAGGTCGAGTGAACTTACAAGAGCCGTCAGGACGGGTTGAGCCTTGGCGTCAAGAAAGAATCCGGGATTAGCTTGTATCAAACCCTGCTGCGAACGCCCAATGTCTATGTCATCCGGATTCTTTAAGAACAACACGAGTAAGTTCGTAAGCGTGAAGAGAAGGGTTGCCGGAATTGACGAGTATATCCAGACCGCCAATCCTCGAAGGAAGGTCGCTGAGCCGCCCATCGCGTTCGCACCAAGCCAATAGAGAAGCCCGCCGATCAGAAAGACAATGATCATAACTATCGGTGTTGCGCCGTATGTTATGTATTTTGCGATCGGGCCTGCCTGTTGCTGAACGATGGTATCCTTTGCTTCCTTGGAGAGGTCGGAAGTGCGCGAACTTGATTCGATTCGACTGCGAACGATCGTTTCGAGGCCGATCTTCTCGACAAAAGCGATCTGGAACACCGAGAACAGTAACACAAGAAGCAGTCCCCCAAGAATGAACCTTGGTTTCCGGCGCAGATCCTCAAACGTGTTCCCCGGCTCGATGAAAATATTGGCTATCGTACCAATCTCAGACATTTGCGCAGTTTCGCCATCGGTTGCCGTGATCTTTTCCGGCGGAGGCGGTGTCTGCCATTCAGGCGGCGGAGCCTGCGACCCGGATGTATTCTCTTCACTCATAGACGTTCTCCTTTGTTTCTGAATTCAAAGTACGGTCAAAATAATACTGCCGATCAAGAGGTGCTTTCGTTGATTACAAACACTATACGTCTTCTAAATACAGTACGTTTCAAATAAATAGAAGCTATTCCCCGATACGTATGCACGCGGCAAAATGACCTGGGGTTATCTCTCTGAGTTCCGGGTCCACCCTTGAGCATTCTTCGATCGCGATCGGGCAACGAGTCCGGAACCGGCAGCCCGACGGCGGATTTATCGGCGTCGGCACGTCGCCCGTTAGAACAATTCGGTCACGTTTATGCTTTGGATCGGGGATCGGAATGGCCGAAAGGAGAGCTTTTGTGTACGGGTGTTGAGGGTTTTCGTATAGTTCTGCGGCATCGCAGATCTCCACGATCTTGCCGAGATACATGACGGCCACGCGATCCGAAATATGTTCGACGACGGCCAATCCATGCGAGATAAACAAATATGTCAGGCCAAATTCGTCCTGGAGATCCTGTAACAGATTGACCACCTGTGCTTGAACTGAAACGTCTAGCGCCGAAACGGGTTCGTCGCAGATGATGAGCTTCGGATTTAAAGCCAACGCTCTTGCTATACCGATGCGCTGCCGCTGCCCGCCGGAGAATTCATGAGGATATCGATCGGCGTATTTCGGATCAAGCCCAACCTTTGCGAGCAAATCCTCTACCTTAGCATTCTGCTCAGCTTTCCCGCCGATCTTATGGATCTTCAACGGCTCCGAAACAATAGATCTGATACTCAAACGAGGATTAAGGCTCGCGTAAGGATCCTGAAAAATGATCTGCATCTCACGCCGGAGGCCCTGCATTTCATTATTTCCGAGCCCGATAATATTCTTGCCCTCGAACCAGACTTCTCCGCTTGTCGGTTCATGCAAGCGCAGCAAACACCGCCCGACGGTCGATTTCCCGCAACCCGACTCGCCAACCAGCCCGAGCGTCTCGCCCGCGATTATATCGAACGAGACATCATCGACCGCCTGGACGACATCGTCGCTGTTTTCCACCGGAAAATGCTTGACGAGGTCTTTGACCTGAACAAGGTACTCACTTTTAGCTTTTACGGCTGTTTCTGTCATCTATTGAGCGGCGGTAAGAGTACGTTCTTTCCCGATCTGAAATTTTAGCCTTTCGTCGTATAAAACACAGCGGACCTTTACGTCATTTCCGAGCGGAAGCAGCGGGATCTCACCCCTATTGCAAATATCCAAACGCTGCGAGCATCGCGGTGCAAAATGACAGCCGTTCGGCAGATTTGTCGGGCTCGGAACCGTTCCGTCGATCGTCTTAAGCCGTTCAGATTTTGTTGAGCCGATCTCAGTCAACTTCGGTACGGATCGCAGTAGACCTTTGGTGTAGGGATGTTTCGGATTCTCGAACAGCTCATCAACGCCCGATTCTTCGACGATCTTGCCGGTGTACATCACACAGACACGGTCGGCGACCTCAGCGACTACGCCGAGATCATGAGTGATGAGCAAAACAGCGAGCTTTCGGGTTCTGCGAAGTTCATCCAGTAGTTCAAGTATCTGTGCCTGAATCGTTACATCTAAGGCAGTTGTCGGCTCATCGGCGATGAGCAGTTCAGGGTCACACGCCAAGGCCATTGCGATCATTACACGCTGGCGCATACCGCCTGAAAGCTGGTGCGGATAGTCCTTTACGCGACGCTCGGGCGAAGGTATCGAAACCTCCTTCATCGCCTCGATCGCCGCCGCCCATGCCGCTTTTCGGTCAAGCTTTCGATGCAGCCGCAGAGCCTCAGCGATCTGCTCGCCGACCGTGAAAACAGGATTGAGCGAAGTCATCGGATCCTGAAAGATCATGGCAATGTCATTGCCGCGGATCTCCCTCAAACGCTCCGTCGCCGCCGTCGTCAGTTCTTCGCCTTTGAATTTGATCGAACCGCCTGATATCTTTCCCGGCTTTGAGATCAAACGCATTATCGACAGCGCCGTTATCGATTTTCCGCAGCCCGACTCGCCGACCAACCCCAGCAGTTCGCCCTCGCCGATGGTGAAACTTACACCGTCAACGGCTTTTACGAGTCCCGCACGGGTCGGGAACTGCGTTTGCAGATCTGTAACTTCCAGCAGCTCCGGCATGTGTTAGTTTTTTGGCACCTTGACCGGATCGGCCGGTTTCTTCGGCAGCTTGACCGGAGTTGCGATCTTTTTCATCATTTCAGCGATCGCACGTTCGAGTTGCGGATCGCGGCCGGCGATGATCGATTTCGGGTCATTTTCGACCTCGATGTCCGGATCGACGCCGTAACCTTCGATAATATATTCGCCTTTCGGGTTTGCGAGTGCCGATTGCGGAACGTTTGTTACGCCGCCGTCCATGAGGGTTCCGCGGTTCGAAATACCGACAACACCGCCCCAGCTCCGTTTACCGACAAGCTGTCCGAGACCCGCTTCACGAAACATATACGGGAAAATATCGCCGTCCGATGCCGAATTCTCATTCAATATTGCGATCATCGGCCCGAGGAATGCTCCATCGGGGTAGGTTTGTCCGTCCTCATTAGCTTTCTGAAAATTCACGCCAAGAACCTTTCGACGCAATCGCTCGATCAGCATTCGCGACACATTACCGCCGCCGTTCGCACGAACGTCAACGACGAGAGCCTCTTTCCTGATCTGCGGATAATACCATTTGATAAACTCCCGGATGCCCGGTGCTCCCATATCGGGAATATGCAGATAACCGACACGCCCATTCGACATTTGATCGACGCGGCGTCGGTTTCCCTCTATCCAATCAAGATAAATGAGATCAGATTCACTGGTGAGCGGCCGGATCGTCACGGTTCGGGCCCCCTGCAGCGTGTTGGTACTATTTACAGTAAATGTCACGGTACTGTCGGCTTTCCCGCGAAGATATGAATAGATATCGCGATCGGCCGTCACACTTTCGCCATTGATTGCGAGCACATAATCTCCGACCCGAGCGTCATTGCCGACTTCGGTGAACGGTGAGCGATAAATGTCCTCTTCGTTCTGGCCGCCGTAGATCTTGCCTATTTTGTATCGATTCGCCGCCTTATCGACATCAAACCTGGCCCCAGGCAATGCAACACGAACTCGCGGAGGTAAATTGTAGTCGCCGCCATCGATGTACGCGTGCTGAACTGCCAGTTCCGAACACATTTCCGCGATCACGTAGTTTAGATCAGAACGGTGAGCGACATACGGCAGCCATTTCTTGTAATCTTCACGGATCTTCGACCAATCATAACCGTGCATATTTGCGGCGTAGAAGAAATCCCTATACTGCCGCCAAACCTCGTTAAAGATCTGATTCCATTCCTGAACAGGATCGATCTCAGCCACCAGTCCGGTCGTCGAAACAGCCTTGCGCGAGCGTTCGCCCGCCGGATTGGCATCGAAAACCGCAAAGCCGCCCTGCGAACCGGTCATCAGCTTGCTGCCATCTGCCGACAATGTAAATCCGGCGGCTGCAGGCACCAATATTGTTTCTTTCCGATCTTTCAACGAGAAAATACGCACGGACGGCTGTGACTCGGCTCCTCGGCCATAGTAGAACGGTGTCTGGATCGAATAGACCAGATTGCCCTTGTTGGCCGAGAGCCCTCCGTAGTTGTCTGCTCCGAGCGGTGCCTTGGTGGCGCGGCCCTCGATTCCGTCAAAATCGACCTTTTCCGCACCGGCAGCGGCTGCGGCCGCAGGCGAAGCAGTAGGCGTCGGAGCACCTTCTTTCTTCTCTTCGGTCACGGTCACTTCGTCGCTTTCGGGCGGAAAAGGGTTCTTGGCGTCCTTTTTCAGAGCCAACGCGTAAACCTGGACCATGCGGTTCGTTGCATAATTGAACTCTGAATTCGAGATCTGCGGAGCAAATTCACGCGAGCTGAGAAAATACAGATAACCTCCGGACGAGTCCCAACTCGGACTGCCGGAATCGAACATTTCAGACGTCACGCGATAATTCTTGTTCTCTTCCGAACTCCAAATATAGATCGACGACATACCATTGCGGTTCTGCATTGAATACGCAAGGTAGCCGCCTTTCGGCGACCAATCGTAGTCCTGGATCATGCCGTTTGGTGCATCAACGACCTGCTGAACCTGCTTTGTCGCGACTGTCAGGACATAGACCTTTCCATCCTTGTCGCCAAATGCGATCTTTTTGCTGTCGCCGGACCAGGCCGGCCCGGTCTTTTGCCCCGGCGTTGTGGTCGATAGTCGTTCGGGGGCTGTCGATCCATCCTGAGCAGCGATCCAAACTTCGTCTTCGCCGCTTTTATCCGAGATGTAGGCTATGTTCTTGCCGTCCGGCGCCCAGGACGGAAACCGGTCGTTTGCATCCGACGACCGCGTAAGGTTACGCGTGCCGCCCTTTTCGATAGGTGCTGTGTAGATGTCGCCGCGTGCTGAAAATACAGCACGTTCGCCCTTGGGGCTTAATCCGTACGAAGAGATCCTGCCGGCCGTAGAGACCTGCCTTACTCGCTTGTTGATGCCGTCATCAGTAACCGTAATGGAAAGCCGCGACGTCTTTTTTGAGCCAACATCCATGATTTCGAGTTCACCGTCGCGTTCATAGATGATCTTGTCTTTGTCGTCACTGCTTGGCCAGCGAATATCCCAGTCGCGATTCTTTGTCACCTGTGTCGTCTTGCCGCTGGCTGTGTCGTATGCCCAGAGATTGAATTTGCCGTCCTTGTCCGAGTTGTAATAGACGGTATTCCCGATCCACATCGCATCACGGCACGATCGCGGACTGTCGGAGATCAGCTTTACATCAGCGGTTGCGAGATCGTAAATGTAGAGAGTGTTGGCCTGTCCGCCGCCATAACGCTTTTCAGGTCGGAAATCGCGAAAACGCGGTGAATATGCGATCTTCGTTCCGTCACCCGAAAACGATCCCGAACCAGCCTCAGGCATCGGCAAAACATCTGCCGGGCCGCCGCTGGGCGAAACCGTATAGAGCCGTGCGATCGGCAGCGACCACGAATCCCGCTGGCTGCGGAAAAAGACCTTACCGTCCTTCGTCCAGCCCATCACCTGATTGTCATAGCCCCAACGCGGTGCAAGCGGCCCACGCGAAGGATAGAATGTAAGCTGCTTTGGCTCGCCGCCGCCGGACGAAACAACATAAACCTGCTCGTCGCCATCGTATTGGCCCGTAAACGCGATCCATCTGCCGTCCGGTGAGAACTTCGCAAACGTCTCAACGCCCGGATGAGCGGTCAAACGTGTTGCAGTGCCGCCGCTGGTCGACGCGGTCCAAAGGTCGCCGCCGTATGTAAATACAACACGATCACCGAAGACATCAGGAAAGCGAAGCAATTTCGTTTGAGCGTAACTCGCGGAAACGAAAAAGAGACAGATAGCTGCAGTAGCCAACAAGCGATTTAACATTAGAATTCCTCCAAGATCTAAGCGGTAAGGTTGTTCAAAGTGTAACGTAAAACCTTACGTGAGAAAAGTTCGTATTGTTTCTGTAATGCCGCCAATACAGGCAACTTATTTTGTCGTATTTAACTCAAATGGATGTTAATATTTTTGGAGTGCAAACTCCTCATACCAACACTCTTCGCGGGGGTTATCATATTTTGAAATTACGAGCAGTTTTACTTTCCGCCTTTTCAGCAATATTTTTGTTCTTCAGTGTCGGTTTCGGCCAGGCTTCGTCTACCGTAGCGACCGTAGATCTAACTACGAAGAAAGACCTCCCGGCTGCGGCCCCCAAAAAGGTCGTCCGCGTCGAGGATATTGAGAAGGACATTGCCGAGGCTCTTACGCTGATCGAATCAAATCACGTTAAAGGCAAAGCACTGGATTACAACGATCTTTTCAAGACCTCGATCGACACGATGCTTCACGCCCTTGACCCGCATTCGAATTACTTTGACGCGAAAGAGGCCGAGCAGTTTCGGACCGACCAGAGTTCAAGATATTACGGCATTGGTGCGACCATCGGCGATCTGAGCGACGCAGATGGAAAGGTTATCGCAACGTATATCAAGGCGACCTTTGACGGTGCCCCGGCGAATCGTGCCGGCCTTCGATATGGCGACAAGATCGTCGACGTCAATGGGACCTCGATGCTCGGTAAACCTTTCTCTGAAGTTCGTAATTTCCTTCGCGGCCCAAAGGGAACGCCGGCCAAGATCATTGTCGAGCGTCTCGCCACCGGCAAGCGTGAAACTGTTGAAATAATTCGCGATGCCGTTTCTCAGCCTTCGATCACGGAGATATACATGATACGTCCGGGCGTCGGTTATATGGCGATGCGCGGCGGATTCAATCAAACAACCTCCCGCGAGTTCTCTGATGGGTTAAAGCGTCTCAAGGCCGATGGAATGCAGCAGCTGGTGATCGATCTTCGTGATAACGGCGGCGGTCTCGTTGGGCAAGCATACCGTGTAGCGAACACATTCCTTTCGGACGGCCAGAACGTCTTTACTCAAAAAGGCCGCTTTGCAGGTGTAACAGAACCTTACGACGCCGACAATAGGTCGCCCGAGCGTGTTCCGGTGGTAGTGCTTGTCAATCGCAATACCGCGTCGGCTTCGGAAATACTTGCCGGAGCTCTGCAGGATCATGATCGGGCTTTGATCGTCGGTGAGAACACTTTCGGTAAAGGCCTTGTTCAAAATCCGTTCCAACTCGATTATGGCTCGATGCTCTTGCTGACCATCGCCAAATACGAAACTCCGTCGGGTCGCCTTATCCAACGCGATTACTCAAAAGGTGATCTTTATAATTACTACACAGACGGTGGCACATTCCGCGATGAAAATTCAGAGCCGATAGTTCCGACCGGACCGGAAAGCAAGACCGATGGCGGTCGCACGGTCTACAGCGGCGGCGGCATCAACCCTGATGTGGCGGTCAAACCCCAGACCATTCCGGCCGAACGAGCCAAAACCCAGAACCGTATGATCAATCCGATCCTCGCATTCTCGCTTGATGTCGTTGGCGGACGGATCAAGGGATTTGAGTCGTATAAGGTCGATAGGCCTATCGTCTTCGGCAGCGACATCAAAAAATCCGATTTTCCTATCACCGATCAGCTCTACGCGACATATAAGCAGTTTGCGTCGGAAAAATATAAGATCCCTGCTGCAATTACTGACAGCGAGCGGGAATTTGTGATGAGGATGTTGAGAACTGAGTTTGTTACCGCGGCATACGGCTCAGAAACGTCGCAGCAGGTGTTTAACGAATACGATACGACACTCGCTAAAGGAATTGAATTGATCCCGCAGGCCAAATCCCTGGTACTCGAGAGCCTAAAGCCCAAGTCATCAGCGTCACGCCAGACAACGCCGATAAATAAGTAATTGCCTAAGCAGGCAATGAAAAAGAACACGGACCGGAACAATTCCGAGCCGTGCTCTTTTCTTTCAGATTCTCTCGCCTTCTAGAACAGCCAGCGTATCAAATAATAGATACCAAATCCGGCACCGACAATTATAGCGATCAGTAACAGGATCAAACCGGCGACGACGTACTTGAATTTCTTGTATCGGTTCTCGTCCGGCGGTGAAAGCTGGTTTTGCGGAAAATATGGCGGTGGTCTATTCATATCGTTTGTCTGTACCCATTTGTGCGGGTACCGAAGTTCAAGTACTAAGGTTAACAGTTGTTACCATAGCCTTCAAACAACGATGTTCAGTCATCGGCGATCCGACTGCCGTCTACCGGCTGCGTGCCGCTATCTTGGCAGCGGCCGCTCAAGATTAGCAAGACCGTAGGCAAGTACAGCGACAAGTGCTGCATTCTCCGCCATATGCCGCGGATCGATCTTGTCGAATGTATCGGCCGCTGTGTGGTGATAGTTGAAATACGTCTGCCCATTGAACCAGGGTGCAAACGACGGTACGCCGGCGCGTGTCAACGGATCGATATCAGCCCCGACACCGCCCTGGACCTGCGTTTGTCCTGCACCTTGTGACAAAAGAATTTTCGAAATTGGTGCGAAATACGGCATTGCCTCGGGCTTTCCGGCAAACAGGAACCCCAGCGGATGCGAAGCTCCGAGATCTGCCTCTATCGCGGCGAAATGGTTGGCGATGCTATTCTTTTCGGCGTCGAAATACGCCGCGGCACCGCGTCCGCCGTTCTCCTCGTTCATGTAGGCGATAAAACGGATCGTCCGCTTCGGCTTGATCTTGAGCTGTTTCAAGATCGCCGGAACGCCCATCGCCATCGCAACACCCGACGCATCGTCAATGGCTCCTGTACCAAGATCCCAGGAATCCAAATGCCCCGAGACTATCACGATCTCGTTTGGCTTCTCGCTTCCTTTCAGATCGGCGATGACGTTATAGCTTTCGACGTCAGGCAGAGTCTGAGGCGTGAGTGTCAGTTTGATCTTGACCATGCCGGCCTTTGCGAGCCACGCGATCGTTTCAGCGTCTTCGTAGCTGACAGCCGCTCCAGGGATCTTTGTCACCCCGTCCGCGTATCCCATGACGCCTGTGTGTGCCAAACGATTCTGCGAACCGCCCGCGGAACGCACTAAAACCGCAATCGCTCCGAGCCTGGCGGCCGCCATCGCTCCGCCAAAACGATACTGCACCGCTTGCCCGTAAGCTCCGCCGCCAAACCCGCTTGCCTGCAATTCCCGGTCGAATTTGTAGTTGAACAGGACGATCTTGCCCTCGCTCCCTTTTCGTCCGAGAGCATTGAGTTCGTCAAAATCTCTAACGACGACGATCTCGCCCGTCATTCCTTCCGCCGGGGTCGCGATCGTGCCGCCGAGTGCGGTCAGGACCACCTTTTGCGTTGTTCCAGCGGCCATGCCTTCAAACTCGATCAGCTCGCCACGCTCTTCGCCGCGTACCCAATGCGGCACCATGCATTTCTGCAAGTACACATCGAGCCCAAGCTTGCGCATTTCAGCAGCGACATACTCGACCGATCGAGCCGCTTGTGCGCTGCCCGATAGCCTCGGCCCGATGTTGTTCGACAAATAGCCGGCCTGTTTATAGGCGTAATCGCTATTCAACGCCGCTTGTTGGATACGGCTCATAGACGCGACCGTGTCATCGGAATACAGCAGCGGCGTCGGAGTCGGGGCCTGAGCTAAGCCGAGAACGGTGGAAGAAAAGATAAGGCTGAACAAAAGGGCTATTTTCATGCTTACATCCTATCCCAACGATATAAACTTCCCAAATTCTATGGCATAATGAATCGTATCTTGCATCTAATTTCCGAGGAAAAAACTATGAAACGACTATTTTCCGTCTTTCTTTTTGCGATCGTCATTTCGATCGCTGCTCAAGCTCAAACTACATTCACTGTCAACGATCTGATCGCGATGAAGCGAGTCTCCGATCCGCAGCTCTCGCCCGACGGCAAAAGGGTCGCCTTCACACTCGGCATCGTTGACAAGGCCGCAAATCGCACGCTTAACCAGATCTATGTGATGAACATCGACGGCCGCAATCAGCGGCAGGTCACAAAAGCTGACAAGTCCAGCAGCAACCCGCGTTGGTCGCCCGACGGCAAGCACATCGCGTACGTCCACGGAGGCCAGATCTGGACAATGGAACCCGACGGCGACGGCCGCGAACAGGTCACCAAGCTCTCGACCGGCGGCAGTCAGCCGGTTTGGTCGCCCGACGGCAAATGGATCGCATTCTCGAGCGATGTTTATCCCGAATGCAAATCTGACGAGTGCAACAAGCTTGAGAGCGAAAAGGCCGAGAACAGCAAGGTCAAAGCAAAGGTAACCGAACGCCTGTTGTTCCGCCACTGGACCGATTGGCGAGATCGCCTCAGAACACACGTTTTCGTTGTCTCCGCCAAAGGCGGCCCGGCTCGAGATGTGACTCCGGGCGATTTTGATTCGCCGCCGTACGGAGCCGCGACAGGTACCGATTATCTTTTCTCGCCCGACAGCTCGAGCATCGTTTATCTGCGAAACCCCGACCGCGTCGAGGCTACATCGACGAACAGCGACATCTACATCCAAAACCTAAGCGGCGGAGCAGCAAAGAATATCACTGCCGGCATGAAAGGCTACGATGCCAGCCCGATGTATACACCGGACGGCAAGTATCTGCTTTTCCGTTCGCAGCAGCGGGCAACATTTGAGGCCGACCGCTGGCGCATCATGCGATATGATCCGCAATCAGGCGAGATCGTCGAATTGACGAAAGGTTTCGACCAACAGGTCGATGATATGACCATTTCGGCCGACGGTAATACGGTATTTTTCGTCGCAGGAGAACGCGGACGCTCGCCGATCTTCTCCGTTCCGGTCGAACCGGACTTTCGCCTTCGTATTGCCACTCACGTCAAAAAGGTACTCGGCGGCGTCACTGCCGGCAGTCTGAACGTCACCCGTGACGGACGCACGATCGTATTCTCAGCCAGTTCGAACGACGCTCCGGCCGAGATCATGAGCGTTGGCGCGGACGGCGAAGGCCTCAAGGCACTGACCGCCGTAAACAAGGATGCTCTCGCGAATTTCGGGCTTCGTAAGTCCGAGGAAATGGACTGGAAGGGTGCGCTCAATACCAACGTCCACGGCTTTCTTCTCAAGCCCGCGAATTTCGATCCTGCAAAGAAGTATCCCCTGATCGTTCTTATCCATGGAGGGCCGCAGGGCGCATGGAGCGACAATTGGGGTTATCGCTGGAATCCGCAGATCTTTGCGAACCAGGGCTACGTCGTCTTTATGCCCAATCCCCGCGGATCGACGGGATATGGACAGAAATTTGTTGACGACATATCAGCCGATTGGGGCGGAAAGGCCCATATTGATATCGCCAACGGAGTCGCCGAGGTCGTCAAGAAACCGTTCATCGATAAAACACGCATTGGTGCTGCCGGAGCCAGCTACGGCGGCTATATGGTCGATTGGCTGCTTGGACACAACAATGATCCGAGGTTCAAATACAAAGCGTTCGTCTCACACGCCGGTGTTTACAATCTCGAGAGCATGGCCACCTCGACCGAAGAGATATGGTTCGTGAATTGGGAATTCAAGGGAATGCCATGGGAAAATCCGGTCAACTACAACAAATGGTCGCCGCACAAATTCGCCAAGAATTTCGCGACGCCGACGCTTGTCACTGCCGGCGAGATCGATTACCGCGTTCCGGTCGATCAGAGCTACCAGCTCTACACGACGCTGCAGCTCAAGAACGTGCCGTCGAAACTGATCGTTTTTCCGGACGAAGGCCACTGGATCCTCAAGCCGCAGAACTCCGAGTTCTGGTATGCGAACGTGATGGATTGGTTCAACAAGTACTTAAAATAGCCGCACCGGAAGTCAGGCTCTTTTCACCGGCCTCTGCGTCATCCTCTCAGCACTCCGCGTGGGCATCGATATTAACGATCGATCCACGCTGAGTACAGAGAGATCTTCGCAGAGGCCTCTGACAATATACATTAGAGAATTTTTCAAACCCTTATGAAGTTAAAGAGACGTGTTTTTCTCGCAACTCTGGCCGCAGCGTTACTGCTGTCGGCCTTTTCCGTATTAGCCCAAAACCGTACGGAATTTGACCGGCCGCAGACGTTCGATGCACAGCATTACACGATCCGAGTCGCATTCGACCGCTCGCAAAAGAAGGTGCTCGGCGACACGACAGTCAGTGTCAAGCCGCTCAAGCCCGGATTTCGGACGCTTGAGCTGGATGCTGTCGGACTCGCCTTTGAATCGGTCGCCCTCGAACCTACCGGATCCAAGCTCGAATACAAAACTGCCGAAGGAAAGGTCATCGTCACGCTGGATCGTGCCTACGGCCCCGAAGAGACCATCGCAGTGCGTTTCAAATATTCCGCATCACCGAAAAAGGGTATCTATTTCGTTGATGCGTCCAATGGCGAGAACGGCCATTCGGCCCAGATATGGACGCAGGGCGAGCCCGACGAAGCACGTCATTGGTTCCCGTCTTTCGATTTCCCGAGTGATAAGGCAACTACCGAAGAACTGATCACCGCCGACAAAGGCGAGACCGTGATCGGCAACGGCGAATTTCTCGGCAAAGTGGACGCCGCGGATGGAAAGGAGACCTGGCATTTCAAAATGCCGGTGCCGCATTCGACCTATCTTGTATCTTTCATAGTTGGCAAATATTCACGCGTCGACGACCAATATCGCGGCATTCCGCTTGGTTCATACGTCTATCCCGGCCGTGAAAAGACCGCACAAACGGCCTTTGGCCCGACCAAGGAGATGATGCAGGTCTTCGAGGAAGTCACCGGCGTACTCTATCCGTATAACAAATACGATCAGACGATCGTCGCTAAATTCCAGTTCGGCGGTATGGAGAATATTACTGCGACAACGATGGCGGACAGCGAGATATTCTTTGGCGATTTCGAATTCGGCAAAGGCGTAGTCACCGATCTCGTCTCGCACGAGCTCGCCCATTCATGGTTCGGCAACCTCGTCACATGCCGCAACTGGGCCGAGCTCTGGCTCAACGAAGGATTTGCGACCTACATGGAGGCCGTCTATCGCGAACGCAAGCTCGGGCGGGATGCCTACGTCCAAAAGGTCCAGATGGACGCCGACGAATTCCTCGGAAACGACTCGATGACCGGCCGCCGCCACGGCCTCTATAACCTGCGTGCCGGCGAGGTAGATAAGCTTTTCGACAACGCGTCGGTCACCTACAACAAAGGCGGCGTCGTCCTCCACATGCTCCGCGAACAGGTCGGCACCGAGAACTTTTGGAAAGCCGTAAATGTCTATCTGAATCGGCACAAATTCGCGGGCGTTGGAACTGAAGACCTGAAAACCGCCATGGAACAGGCGTCAGGCCAGGACCTCGACTGGTTCTTCGACCAATGGGTCTATCACTCAGGTGCCCCGCGGCTCTCCGTCACTTCCAAATATTCGGCCGCCAAAAAGACGATCACCATCACCGTCACCCAAACCCAGAAGGCCGACGCGATCGTGCCTGCAGCATTTCGCCTGCCGCTCGAATTCGAGGTCGACACTGCCTCAGGGCCGGTCAACAAAGACGTCGAGGTCACAAAACGCACCGAAACATTCACCATAAAACTCCGATCAAAGCCAACGCTGCTTAAACTCGTACCGGACTTCAAAACCCCGGCAAAAACGGTGAAGATCGCAAAGATCGTGTATGCAAAATGAAAATCGAATGATTTGTTGATCCCCGAGGGATCACACGTTTATAGCAAATCGAGATGTAAACTTCGGCCCCGGAGTACGGACACTCGTGTCCGGCTGACGTCCGCATCGGGCCGGCTTGCTCTTGCTAGATCACCGCGAAAAAACGATGGAACGTATGGACGGTTGGGCTGCCTGGATGCGATGGGGTCTGGCGAACGAGTGGTTGGGCACGCGATCCTGACTGGGAATATTGGGCGGCGATGGGTCTTCGTTGTAAATGAACCGGCTCGGCGGCCAGCGACAGTCTTTTACGCCCGTTTTGGGATTGTCGCTGGGGGTTCTTTTATTGTCGCTGACCCCGTTGTTTACTGTCGCAAGCCCCCTAAAACATTGTCGCCAGCCCCCTTAAAAACTGTCGCAGAACGCATTTTTACGACATTTTCATCGATTATGTTGATTTAAATGTGGTACGTACCACAATTTGACCAAAACACTAACAAATACACATTTGGGTTCCCCCCAAAACAAAAAAAGTTCCGCCCTTTCGAGCGGAACTTTTCTCTTTGAGAAGACCGGATGTCTGCTTCATTGTTTGTTGAAATGCGGGAAGCACATCTTAAATCGCGCCCATGTAAGGCTTAATCCCTGCTGTAACTCCTTTGCCACACCTACGAGGTTAGCTGACGGGCTAGGAACGAAAGAGTATCCCTGCGTCTCATGACGCTTCGCCCCTGTTTCGCGAAAATTCGCAGAAACTTTGGTTCCCCCGTGCGTTCCCCAATGGAACGCTTCGGTGATCAACTTTTCAACAACCAAATAATAACACCTGCGTGTCATCATTTCAATAGTTAAGATGCTCGATCGCGAAAAAAGTTTGTCTAGCGTGCCGGATAGATCTGATAGAGCAAAAGATAGACGACAACTCCCGTGATAGAGACATATAGCCAAATAGGATAGACGAGCCGTGCAAGCCGTTTGTGACGCTCCAGATCGCCCTTTAGGCCGCGTCTGAGCGTGACAAGGATGAATGGAGTGATTAGCGTCGCCAGGATAGTGTGCGAGGTCAGGATCGTGAAGTAAACGGGGCGTATCAGGCCTTCACCGGTAAATTTTGTTGGCCCTAGTCCCAGATAATAGGTCCGCAGCGAATGATACGTAATGTAGCAGATCAAAAACAAAGCGGAAACACAGCAGGCCGCGACCATACAGAAGCGATGCCGCGAGATCTGCCGCTTCATTATGAAATAAAACCCGGCCAGCAAAAAACACGCGCTTAGCGTATTCAGCGATGCGTTGATGTGCGGAAAGATCGAGAGTGCCGATTCCATCTTATTTCCAAAAACCGAGCATGAACAACAGCACGAGCCACAAAAGCCCCATAAAATGCCAGTACCACCCGACGACCTTGGCGAGCGAAATACGCCGCAATACGTCCGTCTCGCTGCCGGCCGGATACCACGATTTGAGCAATATACTGGACAATGCCGAGCTACCGCCGATCACGTGGACGGCATGCACAGCCGTCAGTATATAGAAAAATCCGGCATACGGATTCCCTTCCATATACAGTCCGCGGCGTGTCAATTGGATCCACGCGAGTATCTGAGACGATATGAAAAAGGCTCCGAGAACGGTCGTCACGATCATCCATTTCTTAGCCTTGGGCTGATCGTTTATGATGGTAGCTCGCTCGGAAATCACATAGGTAATACTGCTTAGGAGGATGAGTGCGGTGCTGATCCAAACCGGTATCGGCAATGCGAAAGGCTGCCATTCCGCGGCTTTATTTGTCGCGATGACCACATAGGCTCCGATCATCCCGCCGAATGTCATCAGAACGACCAATAATAGGAAACCCGTAAGAATGCGGGCCTTTTCAGGCCGAAACGCCGTCGGCTCGCCGTCAGGATGGTCATCTGGGCCGTCCGAGCCTCCGCCGCCCTTATTGCGCCCTCCACTGCTGGGCGACGATCCGCTCGAAAAGCCCGAACGCCTACGCTTTGGCTCTTCGTTTTCGTTGATCAGCTCAGCTGTTCCGACGTCCATAGGTTCACAGTTTATTGGCGACCATCAGAATAAAAAGAAGTGGTAGATAGATCACTGAAACGAGCAGCAGTTTTCGGGCACGTTCATTCGATCGATCAAGCGCCGACCGGACTCCCGCATACAGGAACCAGAGTCCGAGCAAAATGGCCCCGACCAGAAAAAAGATACCGGAGATCCCAAAAATAAAAGGCGCAATGCTCACTGGCACAAGCATTATCGTAAAGAGCACGATCTGCCTAAAAGTTAGCGTTCCGGTTGGTTCTACAACCGGAAGCATCAATATTCCGGCATTTTTATATTGTTCCCGATACATCCACGCGATAGCAAAAAAATGAGGAAACTGCCAAAGGAACTGCATCGCAAACAATGCCCAGGCCGCGACGGTGATTTCATTTGCTGCTGCGGTCCAGCCCATCAGCGGCGGCAATGCACCGGGAATGGCACCAATGGCCGTCGAAGCCGACGTACGGGTTTTCAGCGGCGTATAGACCAAAACGTAGCCGACGATAACCACCAATCCCAATACAGCGGTAAGGCCGTTGACCAGGAATAGCAGATATGCCTCGGCAACCGCACATTGGACGATCCCGAAAAAAAGTGCCTCGTTTGGAGAAACGCGCTTCGAAGGGAGCGGACGCTTTTCTGTGCGTTCCATCAGCGGATCGATATCGCGTTCGACCCATTGGTTGAGCGTAGCAACGCCAAATGCCAGCAGGGTTATGCCTATCATTGCGTTGATGAACAAAACGGTGTCAAAGCTCCCTTTTGTTGCAAGATAAAAGCCGGCCGCCGACGTCAACACAAGCAAAAAAGCAATGCGCGGCTTGGTCAGCTCCACATACGCAGACAGCTTATCCCGCACGCTAAATTCCCTTACGTCTTCTATCTTTACTGCTGCTGTGTCCATTGGATCCTAATTCGGCACGAAACTTTAACGTCAAGGATAGCTTCTCCAAATTGATTTTCCAAATATGCGTTTGATAATCACATATTTTATTAGGCACAAGCCGAACTTATTTATGGCCGCATGACATACAATGAAGTTTTAGCTAATCTTGCAAATAAGCGATGTCTGTTGCAGAAGAAACAATAAGCCCGAAAGAGGCTTCGAAGCGAAAGTCCGTTCCGGTAATGAATCGGATCCTGGACATCCTCAGTTCCGTACGGCTCGGTGTTGTGTTGCTGTGTATTCTAGTTGTCCTATCGATGATCGGAATGCTGATAGTACAGCAGAATGTAGATGGATTTGATGCGTATTTTGTATCACTTACACCGGCGGAAAAGACAGTCTATGGCGCTCTAGGTTTCTTCGACATTTACCACAGCCTCTATTACAACGCCCTTTTATTGTGGCTCTCGCTGAACATCGTGCTGGCCTCGATCGATCGCTTCCCTTCCGCCTGGAGCTATATTGCTGATCCAATGAAGTCGCCGACCCGCGGATGGCTGCTGTCACAAAAATTCAGCAAGACGATAGAGCTCTCAGCGAAAAACGAAGCCGAAGCTGGAGAGAAAGCCGCAAACCTGCTGCGAACTGTCGGGTTTACTCCATTAACCACCGAATCGAGTAAATTGGAATACGGAGTTGACGAACACGGTAATAAGGATTTTTCAGTCATGAAAGATCGCAGTTCATTGGTGGTTTTCGGCGAAAAGGGCAGGATCAATCGGCTGGGAGCTTACATCGTCCATGTTTTTCTGTTGACGTTATTTCTTGGGCACTTTGTCGCACTGCAGACCGGTTTTGATGCCGACGTTCGGATGGTACCGGGGCAAGTGACGGATCAGATACAACTCATCCAATTCAACCTCGACAAAAAGGAAAAATTCAACGTCCAACTGCCCTTTACAATGGAGTGTACTGATATTCAGCAGACTTTGATCGATCCGAGCGGCAACATCAGTGTTACGAATACACTTGACTGGCGGACTCAATTGAAGATCGAT
>JADJOS010000003.1 GCA_016713675.1 Acidobacteriota bacterium | reverse complement strand
GCCGGCGGTTTGACGCCGGAAGCTCTTTCGTAACTTGTGTTTACAATAAATGGCTGTTATGCTACTTGGTTCGCGGGACTCTATTGATGTCGGAGACGCGGAACCAGGCACGGTCGGTTCGGAAGCAATGTTTTATTACGCTTTCGGTGGTTTTTTCAGCGATACGGATCGCAATCAAGTGGAGAGTTGGTGTCCCTTTTAGGCACGCTCGTACAAAATATCTAACGGCAAAAGCTGCTGCTAAGCGGTCAGGGAGAACTTTACCCTCGACCGCCGTTGCCGTCTATTCTTGGCGAATCTTTACATTGGGGAGCTTTAGATTACGAGCATCGTATCAGCAACCTTTGCAAAAATCAACAAGTTTTATAGCCCGCTTTTAATAATATGATCGACAATCCTCTACAAAGCAGCCCCAACGGCCTCGGACGACGCACAAGCCAGTCGCCGACACGCGTAGATTTTTCTAAGATCATACGTCGGCCCAGATCCCGAATCTTATCGAGGTCCAACGCGAATCATACAACCGCTTTCTGCAGATGGACCTGATCCCTGAGGAACGCGATTATATCGGTTTGCAGTCGGTATTCGCTTCGATCTTTCCGGTTTCCGATTTTCGTGAAACGGCAACGCTCGAATATGTCGAATATCAGATCGGAAACTGGCAGTGCAAATGCGGCAACCTCGAGGGCCTCGAGCATCTTCGTGCAAACTGTAAGAATTGCTCGGCCAAAATAAAGGTAGATCCTCAATCCGGCCGAAGTCCTTTGTAAGAATTGCGGCACGTTCAATGCCGTCCGCCCGAATCTCTGCAACAACTGCGGGAACCGGTCGGCCTTAAGCACAAACACGATCAGGAATGTCAGGAACGCGGAATGTCGTATAGCGTGCCGCTCAAGGTGAAGTCCGCCTGACGGTCTACGACAAAGATCCAGACCAACGTTTCGACGATCCGCGCATTAAAAGAAGAAGACGTTTTCTTTGGCGAAATTCCGCTCATGACCGATAACGGCACGTTCGTTATCAACGGTACCGAGCGAGTCATCGTTTCGCAGCTTCACCGTTCGCCGGGCGTGTTTTTCAAGGGTGACCGCGACGATTATTTGGCTAAGATCATCCCGTACCGCGGTTCGTGGGTCGAATTCGAATATGACCAGAAGGGAATCCTTCATGCCCGTCTCGGCAAACGCAAGATCATCGCGACGATCTTCCTGCGTGCCCTCGGCCTGTGGGTAAATCCGCAGATCGACATGAAAACGGTCTCTGACCAGATCCTCGAAGAGGTGGTCAAGAACGCCGAATACCCCGATTCGAGTATCCTCGAACTCTTCTACGTGACAGACGAAGCGGTTGTCGAAAAAGGAAAACTGTTCGTTAAGGTTCCTGAAAAGGGCGAAACGCACCTCGTGGGTATGCGTGCCGAAGAGGACATCAAGAACAAGAAAGAAGAGGTCACGCGTGTTGGCAAAAAGATCACTAAATCGGCATTGAGCGAACTTCGTTCGATGGGCACCGCTAAGGTTGCGGTCGCCACTGCGGATTTTGAGACTGCGTACGCTCTCGAAGATGTCATCAACACCGAAACCGGTGAAGTGATCATCGAATCGAACACCGAGATCGCAGCCGCAAAATGCGGCAGATCATCGAAGAAGGTGTCGAGAGCTTCAAAGTGTTTTCCCGAAACGCGACGTTATCGGCGATGTTATCGCCGCGACACTTCGCAAGGACGCGATCTCAAAACCGGTCGATGCATTGCTTGAGATCTACCGCAAGATGCGTCCGGGCGATCCTCCGACCGTTCCGACCGCGTACCGCTTGCTTGAGGGCATGTTCTTTGACGCACGCCGGTTCGATCTGTCACGTGTGGGCCGCTTGAAATTCAACATCAAGATGGGCCGTCCTGAAAAAGAGGACATCACCAATCCGCTGCTCAAGCCGACCGATTTCATCGAGGTCGTCAACTATTTGCTGCGGATGAAGAAGGACAGCGAGAACTTTGGCCAGGACGATATCGATCACCTCGGCAACCGCCGCGTCCGCGCGGTCGGTGAGCTACTCGAAAATCAGTTCCGCATCGGCCTCGAACGTATGGAACGCGCGATCAAAGAGAAGATGTCCATTCAACAGGATATGTTCACCACGATGCCGCGTGATCTCGTCAATGCGAAACCGGTGACGGCTGCGGTCCGCGAGTTCTTTGGTTCGTCGCAGCTTTCGCAGTTCATGGATCAGACGAATCCGCTGTCGGAAATTACGCACAAACGCCGCTTGTCGGCGCTTGGACCAGGCGGTCTTTCGCGGGAACGTGCCGGATTTGAGGTTCGCGACGTTCACCCGACTCACTATGGCCGTATCTGTCCGATCGAGACGCCTGAAGGCCCGAACATCGGCCTCATCTCGTCGCTGTCGTGCTTTGCACGCATTAACGAGTTCGGCTTTATCGAATCTCCGTACCGCCGTGTTGTCGACGGTCGTGTGATCGAATATGTTCGCCTGCTCAATGGAGGCGATACAAGCTTTAAGCCGGGCGATCATGTCCCGCTTGAGGACGTCGAGGCCGCAAATAAAAAGGTCAAGGGCGGCAAGATCGCACAGTATGAGCCGTGGCCGTTCTACCTCACCGCTTGGGAAGAGGACAAATGGATCATTGGCAAGGCAAATATCGAGCTTGACGAAAAAGGCAATTTTGTAAACGAGCGTAATGCCGCGTCAGAAGGGTGAATTTATCACTGCTGACAAGATGGACACGCAGTACATGGACGTTTCGCCGAAACAACTCGTTTCGGTCGCCGCGTCGCTGATCCCGTTCCTCGAGAACGATGACGCCAACCGTGCTCTCATGGGCTCGAACATGCAGCGTCAGTCGGTGCCGCTTCTTCGTGCCGAATCGCCGTTCGTCGGTACCGGCATGGAAAAGATCGCGGCCCGCGATTCGGGTGCGGTCGTTATCGCAAAACGTGACGGTACGGTCGATTTCGTCGACTCCGAACGCATTATCGTCAAAGCCGATCATCAGGTCGACGGCACGATCTCGCGTGAGGTGACGGCCGACATTTACTCGCTGGTCAAGTTCAAGCGTTCCAACCAGAACACCTGTATCAACCAGCGTCCGATCGTTCAGGTCGGCGAACGCGTCAAGAAAGGCCAGGTCATAGCCGACGGCCCTTGTACCGACCGCGGCGAACTCGCTCTCGGCCGAAACGTGCTCGTGGCATTTATGCCTTGGCGAGGTTACAACTTTGAGGATGCCATTTTGGTCTCCGAAAAACTGGTCAAGGACGATTACTACACGTCGATTCATATCGAGGAACTCGAGATCGAGGCCCGCGATACCAAACTCGGACCTGAAGAGATCACACGCGATATTCCGAATATCGGTGAGAACATGCTCCGCGACCTCGACGAATCGGGCATCATCCGCATCGGTGCACAGGTCAAGCCGGGCAGCGTTCTGGTCGGTAAAGTAACGCCGAAGGGCGAAACGCAGTTGACGGCGGAAGAAAAACTTCTCCGTGCCATCTTCGGCGAAAAGGCCGGCGACGTTAAGGACGCTTCGCTAAACTGCCCGCCGGGAATCGATGGTACGGTCGTCGATGGTCAGATCTTTACACGTAAAGGTCAGGACAAGGACGAGCGTTCGCTCGACATCGAGGGAATGGAAGAGGACGATTTCCACCGCGATCTCGACGACGAAATTCGCATCCTGCAGGAACAGCGTGACGAGCGCATCTACGAGCTTTTCGACGGCCGCAAGCTGACGAAAGACCTCGTTGACGGCAAAGACGTTCTGATCAGAAAGGGTGAAACACTGACGCGTGAGGTCTTGACCGGCATCGATATCCGGCATCTTGCTAAAGCCGAGGTTTCGGCTGGATCGATCGATATCGCCGGGGAGGTAAAGGAATATCAGCAGCGTACCGAACGCCAGATCAACATTCTTCGCGACATCTACGACGAAAAGATCACCAAGCTCAAACAGGGCGACGAACTGCCTCCGGGCGTGATCAAAATGGTCAAGGTCTTTGTCGCGATGAAGCGTAAGCTGAGCGTCGGTGACAAAATGGCCGGACGCCACGGTAACAAGGGCGTTATTGCACGCATCCTGCCAGAGGAAGATATGCCGTACCTGCCGGATGGAACTCCGGTCGAGATCGTGCTAAATCCGCTCGGCGTGCCGTCGCGTATGAACGTCGGTCAGATCCTCGAGACGCACTTGGGCTGGGCCGGCAAGATTCTCGGACTTCACTTCGCAACGCCCGTTTTTGACGGTGCGAGCGAAGAAGAGATCAAGGGCTACATCACTAAGGCCAATCAGAAGTACGACGAACTCGGCATTCCGGCGATCGGTCGGGCCGTCGGGCAAGACCATGGCTCTATGACGGCATGACGGGCGAGCAGTTCGAACAGAAGGTGTGCGTTGGCTACATCTATATGCTCAAACTCTCACATCTGGTCGACGACAAGATCCACGCACGCTCGATCGGGCCGTACAGCCTCATCACGCAGCAGCCATTGGGCGGTAAAGCTCAGTTCGGCGGCCAGCGTTTCCGGCGAAATGGAAGTTTGGGCACTCGAAGCCTACGGTGCGGCTCACATCCTGCAGGAATTGCTGACATGCAAATCCGATGATGTCGCCGGACGTTCGAAGATCTACGAAACGATCGTAAAGGGCGTTTCAAACTTCGAGCCGGGCATCCCCGAATCGTTCAACGTTCTGGTCCGCGAGCTGCAGAGCTTGTGTCTCGACGTCGAGCTCATTCAGGAAGACGAGATCGATCCGGAAGAGATCGTAGCCGGTGTCGATGCCCTCGTTGGCGTTGATTGAGCCCATTAGGAGCTTATGAATCGGTCTCAAATCATCGGAGTACTTGCGATATGGGGAGCGGCCGTTTTGATTGCTTTCCTTTGGAGGAATACTGCAGGCCAGCTTCTATCTTTTTTTCTTCTTGTATTAGGAGCTGGCATGTGGAGAGCCTTCATAGGTTTTGACAAAAAGAGTGAATAGTTCTGACCCGCGATAAGCATCCTAAATTTTGGATAGCTGGAATCATTTTGGAGAAATATGTTTCGATTTAATAACGAGAGCAAAACACAATTGACCACCAATTACGAAGCGATCCGCATTTCACTTGCGTCGCCGGATAAGATCCGTTCGTGGTCGCACGGAGAGGTCACCAAACCGGAAACGATCAACTATCGAACGTTCAAACCCGGAACGCGACGGCCTGTTTTGCTCCCGCATCTTCGGCCCGGTCTCTGACTGGGAATGTCTGTGCGGAAAATACAAGCGGATGAAGCATCGCGGCGTCATCTGCGACAAGTGCGGCGTCGAGGTCACGCAGTCGAAGGTCCGACGCGAACGCCTCGGCCATATCGAGCTTGCTTCGCCCTGTTCGCACGTCTGGTTCTTCAAGGGCCTGCCGTCGCGAATCGGCCACTTGCTCGACATTACCCTGCGCGATCTCGAAAAGATCCTTTATTTCGAGACCTACATCGTCGTGGACGAAGGCGACGTGCCTGATCTCAAGCCCAAGGAATTGCTCAACGACGAGCGTTTCCGCGAATTGTCGCGTGATTATCCTAATCAGTTCGTCGCCAAAATGGGCGCCGAAGCGATCAAGGACCTGCTCCAGACCATCGATATTGCCGAGCTCGTCGAAGAGCTTCGTGCAAAAATGAAAGACGAAACGTCGCAGCAGAAGAAGCTTAAATATTCGAAGCGTCTCAAGGTTTCGAACTCATTCTTACGAAGCGGAAATCATCCCGACTGGATGATCCTCGACGTTATTCCGGTCATCCCGCCTGAGCTTCGACCGCTCGTGCCCCTAGATGGCGGACGTTTTGCGACATCGGATCTTAACGATCTCTATCGCCGCGTTATCAACCGTAACAACCGTCTCAAAAAGCTGATCGAGCTCCGTGCTCCTGAGGTTATCGTTCGCAACGAAAAACGCATGCTGCAAGAGGCTGTCGATGCGTTGTTTGACAACGGACGCCGAGGCCGTGTGCTGCGTGGTGCGAACAATCGCCCGCTCAAATCGCTGTCCGGCACGCTCAAAGGTAAGCAGGGCCGTTTTCGTCAGAATCTGCTCGGAAAACGTGTCGATTACTCGGGACGTTCGGTGATCGTGGTCGGTCCTGAGCTGAAACTGCACCAGTGCGGTTTGCCGAAGAAAATGGCTCTTGAGCTGTTCAAGCCGTTTATCTACAACAAGTTAGAAAAAGACCAGCACGCCGCGACCATCAAACAGGCACGCGAAATGGTCGAACGTCAGGAGCCGATCGTTTGGGACATCCTCGAAGAGGTCATTCGCGAACATCCGGTTCTCTTGAATCGCGCACCGACCCTTCACCGCCTTGGTATTCAGGCCTTTGAGCCGGTCCTAGTCGAAGGTAAGGCTATCAAGATCCATCCGCTCGTTTGTACGGCTTTCAACGCCGACTTCGACGGTGACCAGATGGCTGTTCACATTCCGCTGTCGCCTGAGGCACAGATCGAAGCGAGCGTGCTAATGCTGGCGTCGAACAATCTGCTGTCGCCCGCAAGCGGCCAACCGATCACGGTTCCTTCGCAGGATATCGTTCTGGGCTGCTACTATCTGACGCTCGCTCGCGACGAGATGAAGGGACACAATAAGGCTTTCAACTCGATCGAAGACGCACTGCTCGCACTCGACGCCGGCGTCATCGAAACACAGACCAAGATCCGTCTGCGTTGGCGCGGAGATCTGATCGATCTCTCGGCCGAACATTCAAATCAGGACGTAATGCGTGCCAACGTTCGCGAAGGTGTTGACGTTATCATGGAAACGACCGCCGGCCGTGCGATCCTCAACGAACGCCTCACCCGCGACGGATTGCCATATATCAATGGTGTTCTCAAGAAGAAAGGCTTGCAGAGCCTAGTTACTTTTTGCCACCTTAAACTCGGCCACACGCAGACGGTCGCATTGCTCGACGATCTGAAAGCGATGGGTTTCCTGTACGCGACGAAGGCCGGTGTTTCGATCGGTATTGATGACATGGTCACGCCGACCAACAAGAAAGCGATCATCGCCGAAGCCCTTAAAGAGGTAGATAAACTTCGCAAACAATACGAAGACGCCACAATGACCGATATGGAACGTACCAATAAGGTGACGGCCATTTGGTCCGACGTGACAGATCGCGTTGCGAAGGAAATGTTCAAGGCGATGCACGATCGCGAGAACGAACGCAAGGAATTGAATCCGATCCTCGTCATGGCCGACTCGGGTGCTCGTGGTTCTGAAGCTCAGATCCGCCAGCTCGCCGGTATGCGCGGCCTGATGGCCAAGCCGTCAGGCGAGATCATCGAAAACCCGATCCTTGCGAATTTCCGCGAAGGACTCGACGTTCTTCAGTACTTTATTTCTACGCACGGTGCCCGTAAGGGTCTCGCCGATACGGCACTTAAGACGGCCGACTCGGGTTACCTCACACGCCGACTTGTCGACGTTGCTCAGGACGTGATCGTATCCGAACAGGATTGCGGCACGCTCCGCGGTGTTTACTCTGAGGCTATCATCCGCAACGGTGAAGAGGTCGAGAGCCTTCGTGACCGTATTGTTGGCTGTACATCGCTCGATGACATCATCGATCCGGTCGATGGCAACGTCATCGTAGCGGCAAACACCGAGATCGACGAGGACCTCGGCTCGGCCGTTCAGCTTTCGGGATTGCAGAAGGTCCGAATTCGTTCTGCCCTGACGTGCGAATCGCGTCGCGGTATCTGCGTAAAATGTTACGGCCGCAACCTTGCGACCGGCAACACGGTCGAGATCGGCGAGGCTGTCGGCGTTATCGCAGCACAATCGATCGGCGAACCGGGAACGCAGTTGACGATGAGAACATTCCACGTCGGTGGTACGGCTCGTCTCGAACAAGAGACCAAGCACGCCGCCGCGATGGACGGAACGGTCAAATACCTCGGCGATACCAAGGTCATTAAGAACCGTGCCGGTGAATTCGTGTCGCTTCGACGCCAGTCAGAGATCGCCCTGTTGGACGACCGCGGCCGCGAGGTAGCTCGTTACACGATCGTTTACGGTGCCCAGATCCACGTTAAGGACGGCCAAAAGGTCAAGGAAGACGACATCATCGTCACGTGGGATCCATTCACCTTCGCTATTCTTTCCGAGGTTTCGGGTACGATCAAGTACCAGGATCTGAAGGAAGGCAAAACGGTCGAAGAAGAGATCGACAAGGTCACGGGCCAGAAACGTCTCGTGGTCAAAGATTCGGATGAGAAAAATCAGCCGCGTCTCGAGATCCGCAGCGGCAACAAGGTGCTCAAGACCTATCAGATGCCGATCAGTGCCAACCTTCACGTCGAGGACGGCGATGAAGTGATGGCCGGCGACATCATCGCCAAGATCCCGCGTGAAACGACCAAGACCAAAGACATCGTGGGCGGTCTGCCGCGTGTCGTCGAGCTTTTCGAAGCACGGCGTCCGGGCGAAACGGCCATCATGTCCGAGATCAACGGTACCGTTAAATTTGGCCCGATCTCAAAGGGTAAACGTAAGCTGATCGTGACCGGAGACGACGGCAGCGAACGCGAATACGACATTCCGCGTGGTACGCACATCAACGTGCAGGAAGGCGATCACGTCCGTGCCGGCGAACCGCTTATGGACGGCCCGCTCAACCCGCACGACATTTTGCGTGTTCTCGGAACGGGGGCGTTGCAGAATTACGTAGTGAACGAGATTCAGGAAGTCTACCGTCTGCAGGGCGTTAACATCAATGATAAACACATTGAGGTGATCGTTCGTCAGATGCTGCGTTGGGTCAAGATCAAAGAGGTCGGCGATACCGAATTCCTTATGGAAGAGCAGGTCGATCGCTTCCGTTACGAAGACGAAAACCGCCGTGTCGCGGACGAAGGCGGCCAGACATCGGTCGGCGAACCGCTCTTGCTCGGAATCACGAAAGCATCGCTTTCGACCGATTCGTTCATCTCGGCTGCCAGCTTCCAGGAAACGACTCGTGTGCTTACCGAAGCTGCGATCTCGGGCCGTATAGATTACCTTCGCGGGCTCAAGGAAAACGTCATCATGGGACGCCTCATTCCGGCCGGTACAGGTATGAAATACTACCGCAACGTCAAGGTCGCGTACGATCCGACCGAGAATCGTAAGCAGGAGGACGAGTTCGACGAGTTGACCGACATCCGCGGCGGCCTCGAACTCCCGATCCCGATGGACGTTCCCGGAATCGAGGCAGACGGTTTTGATGACGACATCGATCTCGATGTGGACGAGAACCAGGAGCTCGAAAATGACGAGATCTTTGACATCGACGAAGCCATGAAGATCGAACTTCCGGACGATGAACTCTAATCGGAATGCGGACATGTCTGTCCGCTCAACGTCAATTAACATAAAGGCCGCGAGCATCACGCTCGCGGCCTTTATGACTTTACAAACAACCACCGATCAAAGTGGGTCGGCAACAAAATCGATGTCCGATACGCTGTCCGTCAGGCTGACGACGCGGCTCGGAACAGCAAATGAGAATCGCTTTGAACCCACCGAAACAACATACGTCTCGCCTGCACTAAGACCTTCGATCGAGTAGTACCCAAACGAACTGGTCCTCGCAATCTGCGGCTGTCCGAGCCCGCCACCCGACACCGTAACAGTAGCACCACCGGTCCCGCGACCGTCTGCTGTCGTCACTCGCCCGGATATCGAAGCCGGGGCCGCTGAGGGGCTTTGGACAAACACACCGACCTGCGGCACACGGACATTGTCGATCGTAACAAGCTCCGCGTTAGCATTTGTAAAGACTATAACGCGTATCTGGAGTGTGTTTCCCGTTATGCCGGGGACGGTCGAGGTGGCTGCACCGTCAAAGGATGTGCCGGGATTCTGAAAGGGATATGAAACTGTCGCCAAAGGGTTGCCGCCGTGAACATTTGGGGCAAGTTGATATGTGCCGCCATTCACTTTGTACATGACCTTTATCCAGTCAGTCAGCAGAGTATTAGCCATCACATCCGTGTCAAATCCGACCCAGGTAAGATCGGTCGAAAGGGTCACCGCACCGGCCCCGGCTATGTTGAGCACCGGGCTTTGCCAAAATATCTGCTCATCGAGATCGATACATTCGAGTCGGCCCGCGGCGGTCGTGTTGAAAAAATCCGCCGCGTCGCGTTCGCCGCCCGCAGTGGCCCAAGGGCTGATCGACCAATTCATCCCCGTAAAGTCGTCGATGAAATTGATCTGCCGGCCTTTGTTCGGAGGAGAAAACGTCTCGAGGTATTGAGCACTCGTGTCCGCGTAGCTGATCATTATTATCAACATCACGACGAATATAGTGATCGAGCCGGAAAGGGAATTAGTTTTGTTCATGATCGTTTTGGTCTCGGAGAATAAATGCCTAAAGCTATCAGTTAACGAAAAGTCGTTAAGGCCAGCGAAGTTCTTAAAGCTTGTTCTGTGAAATGTGACTATTATACCCGGAATCAGTTGTGAACCAAAGACTTTTTGTATACAGTCGAAAAGGCCTTTCGAGACGGCCGCGAGCATTACGACTCACGGCCTTTTTTCTTACTTCCTCCGGTTCGCCGTAAACAACCGCCGAATTCGGAAAGTTCGAGGTCAGGCGAGAGGCTAAGGCACGAACGATATGTCAGTGCGATCGTCGGGGTCGACCGGGACGGGACGGTTACGGTTCAAATGGAAATTCGATCGATCTTATGAGAAATGCGGCCGGGTGAAATACACTGCGGATCGCATTACCGCGAGGTGTGAAAACCGTCGTTTTTGCGCATTTTGAAAAACGTATTTTAGAGTGTCGGAAACGGACTTTGGATAAACGTGGTTTAAATTGTGGTACGTACTACAATTTGAGTTGAAATAGCCTGTTTTATTGTGTTTCAGAGCACGACAAAGCTCATTTTGCAGCTTCGGGGCGTGCTGCGAAGAGAACGAAAGGGTGTCGTTTAGGGTGTCGGAATGGGTGTCGAACCCGGCGGCTTGTTAGGCACATTTCGACACCTGAAATTCGGCTGTTTGTGAAAAATGGTGATCGAGGTCGAAAAATGTGTTTTCGATGATCTCGACAAGAACGACCATTTCGAACAAGGATATTACCGCGATCACGTCGTCGCCGAGGCATTGAATTTACGGGCCACCGCGACAAAACGCCTATGAGCCCGACGAGTTCGATCAATTTGAAAAGACAGATCCGGACGATGACGGTCTTCCAAACAATTTTCGGGCAATTGTGAGTCGCGCTGACGTCGTCAAACCGGCAACAAGGCCCGAGCCGAAACGTTGTTTCTGTGATATACGGCAACCAGTAAAATTTACCTTACATGCCTCCGTAGCTCTCAACTATTACGTCCTCATGGTCCTGTTGAAATGAAACCGGCCCTAAATTTGTGCTCGAAAGATCAGAGAGGCGCAATGAAGACTTGGGTATCGCCTGCGATCTGTGCGACCCTGGATCTCTGAACAAAAGGCCGTGAGCACGATTGCTCACGGCCTTTGTTGGAGTTAGGAGCTACCTAGTATTCAAATACTCTACCAGATCTCACATACCTTTTCGCGGATCATCTTGGCCGGCACTTTGCAGGCGAAGGCTTCGGCAAATTCGGGCATGTTGGACATCGGGCCGTTGACGCGCCAGCGGGGCAGGGAATGAGAGTTGGTTGCGACCTGCAGGCGTTCAGCGTCGGGCGTGTATTTGCCGGCCCAGACCTGGGCCCAGCCGAGGAAGAAACGCTGTTCCGGTGTAAAGCCGTCGATGTTGGCCGGACGAGGTTTGCCTTCCATCGATTTCTTGAACGCATAGTAGGAAACGGTCAGCCCTGCAAAATCGCCGATGTTCTCACCGAGTGTCAGTTTACCGTTGATAAACAGGTTAGGCTGCACTTCGTACTCGTTGAACTGTTTGACGACACAATCGGCGCGTTCTTCAAATTGTTTACGGTCGGCGTCGGTCCACCACATCTTCAGGTTGCCGTCGGCGTCGAAGCGGCTGCCCGAATCGTCAAATCCGTGCGTGATCTCGTGGCCGATGACACCGCCGATAGCACCATAATTTATGGCGTCGTCAGCGTTGAAATTAAAGAACGGCGGCTGCAAGATACCGGCCGGGAAAGTGATGTCATTGTTGACACTGTTGTACGAGGCGTTGACCGTCGGCGGTGTCATGCCCATACGCGTCTTGTCACGCGGTTTGCCGAGGTCCTTGAAATTACGCGATCTGAAACTGATTCGACCGCAGAATGTTGCCCGCATACGATTTGCGGTCGATCGTCAGACCCGCATATCCGCGAAGGACATCAGGATAGCCGATCTTTCGTTTGAACGTCGACAGCTTTGCATGAGCCTGTTTTTTGGTCTCGGCACTCATCCATTTGAGTCCGTCGATACGCTCTTTCATCGAGACCATCAGGTTGTCGATGAGTTCGTTCATCCTTGCCTTCGCCTCCGGCTTGAACGCGATCTTTGCGTACTCCATTCCGAGTGCTTCTCCGAGTGCACCGTCAACGGCCTGAGTGCAGGTTTTCCAACGTGGTTGGCGTTCCTTTTGACCGGCTAAATATTTGCCGAAGAAATTGAAGTTTTCGTCGGCGAATGCCTTGGGCAGGGCCGGAGCGGTCGAGTTTATCGTCATCCAGCGGAAATATACTTTCCAGTCTTCGATGGGAACGGACGTGAGCATCGCGTTCACTTCTTTAAAGAAATTAGGTTGGGCGAGATTAATGGTGGCTTCGGGAGTCACGCCGCGTGTCGCCATATAGGTTGCCCAAGAGAGATTCGGAGTCAGATCCTGTGCCGCAGCCATTGTGATCGTGTTGTAGCGAGTGTCCGGATTTCGCATCTCGGTCTGAGCAAGTGATGCCTTGGCAAGACGGGTCTGCATCTCCATGACCTTGGCGGCATGGTCTGCTGCAGAATTTGGAGCATCTCCGAGCAGCTTGAACATATTCGTCATGTATTCGACGAATTTGCCACGCGTCTCTACAGATTTGGCATCGTCTTTGGTGTAGTAATCTTTGCCCGGCAAGGTCAGTCCGCCTTGACCGGCGTTTATGATCACGGCGTTCGAATCTTTCAGATCGGGCCCGGCACCGAAACCGAAAAGGGCAGGAAGAGGAGCATTATGCATCTTCCCGATCAATTTGACGATATCTGCTGACGATTTCAGCGATTCGATCTCCTTGAGATACGGTTTGATCGGCTTGAGGCCCGCCTTTTCGATCGACGCTTCGTCCATGCAGGATGCGTAATAGTCACCGATCATCTGCTGATCACTGCCTTTCGTTGCTTTTGCTGTAACCGCTTTTTCGAGGATCGTTTTCAACAAAGCGCTGTTCGAATCGCCGAGAATATTGAAGGTTCCCCAGCGGGATTCGGTCGGAGGGATCTGAGTATTCTTAAGCCAAGTGCCATTGGCGTATTCGAAAAAGTCCTGGCAGGCATCCACCGAACGGTCCATTCGGCCGGTATCAAACCCGGTGCTCTGGGCAAGGGTGGACGAGTACATCGACATCAAAATAACGAAGACCGTCATTGAACGGAAAAGGTGTTTAGGCATAGTTTGCTCCTGTAAGAAAAGTCGTGTTAATACGGAGGGAATTAACAAAAAGTTTATGTCGAAACGTACCGGATCACAAGACCGGAACGAACATCTCGGCCACACGGTCACGCAATTCGGCAGCGAGCAGTTTGCGGTCCTGGTTCTGGATCGGAGTTTCACCGAATGTAACGGTCGCGGTGTACTCAGGTTGTTTGAAAATTCGCCAGAGATGCTCGAAAAAACTGATGTCCTCCCACCAGCAAATAGCCTGATTTGCCGACATTCCGCCGGGCGGCGTCCGGTAGCTTATCGAGGCATACGAGACCGGAATATTTTTGACGGCGGCAAATTGTAGAAACGACGAGTTAAAGGGCAGCACAGTTTCGCCTTTGGTGCTTGTACCTTCGGGAAAGACGATCACACCTTCGCCGTCGTCGAGGCGTTTTATGATCTCTTCGCCGGCACGCGGAATGTCGCGGCGATTTTGACGGTCGATAAAGATGGTACCCATATCGCGTATGATCCGGCCTGCGACCGGCCAACCGTTGACCTCGCTCTTGGCGACAAATACTCCCATTGCAGCAACTCGCAATGCTGACATGTCGACAATGCTGAGGTGATTGCAGACCAGAAAAAACGGCGGCTTTGGCGCGGTGCCGATGACCTCAAGCCGCATTGCCGATATTTTTGCAAAGCTGAGCGTCCACCAGTAAAAGATCGACTGACGCCAATGTATTTTGTTTGGAACAAAGTAATGCGTGATGAGCCAAAAGAAATAAAGCCCAAGCGTCGATACTGTGAAGAGAATTGTTTTGACGGTGGCCCGAACAGTTTGCATAGATCACGGTTTGGCTTCGGCCTTTTTGAAATTGTACCGAAGCAAAACGCGCATTGGCAAAGTCCTTTTGTCACGTTCCGCGGGTCGCCAGTTCATCGTTCGCACCGCTTTTTGGACCGATTCATCGAGCCCGAACCCAGCCCAGCGGACGATCTCGGTTCGGGTGACAGAGCCGGCAGCATCGAGGTCGACGAGAATCTCGACCGTCGCGGTGACGTTGTAGAGATAGGCCGTCTCTGAATATTCGGGTTTGATGCGTCGATAAGGGATCGGGGCAATAAAGCCTTTTGCATCCGGCGTACCGGGCAGCGGCGGCTCTGCTATGTTCAAAGGGCGATGTTCGACGATCTCCAGCTTATGAGCTCCTTTGATCGTTGCCGCAAGATCGAGGGCCATAGCCGGGATAAGAGCGAGCAGCTTGGTATTGGCCTCTGCCTGAGTTCTTTGCTCGGCGTTTCGGATCGTCCAATATGCGAGTCGTCCGGTGCGTGAACTAACGACATAGATCGCAGCGAACGATTCGTAATACTCGGGCCGTTCAAATGACGTTCGCCTTAGGTTTCCCGTCTTTATAAGGAGTAGGAAGTCACACCCGATCGCCGAACCAGTGATCTTGGCCTCTTCGGAGGTCATATTGTATGGATCGCTATGCTTCGAAGCCTTGAAGGCCGCTTCGACAAGCGATGGGTCAAGTGTATCAAGATGAGCCGAAAGGTCGCCTTTGAGTTTGGGAACAAGGTCAGAGACCGGTTCAGCATTCGGTTCCAGCACAGCGACGATCTGGGCTTCTACCGAAACGGTGAAAATACACAAGAGTAAGCTGATGAAAAGAATGGGGCTCCAATTATGTGCACCTTTTACCTTTCCACTCGAGAACTTAGTTTTTATGATAAAGCCGGCCGATCTCATTTTTTAGCTCGGAAGGAAAACAAATACGGTGAAGCGAATAGCCCTCTTGTAGTCCTCGAACGGCTGCGCTGACCTCAGATATCTCGCGGATCGACGGCTTAGCAAAACCGTGCTCGACATATATCAGATCTTTGGCGTCCGATTTGTCCTTGGTATAAAAATAATGATCCGAATTTCCCGCTTCGTCCTCGATCACGTAATAATCGGGATCGAAGCCGTGGTCTTTGACAACTTGACGGACGCCTTCGATAAATGCCGGCCTTGTCTCCGCCGGCATATCAAGATCGAATGCTTTGAAAAGCCGACGGTCGAGAAACCGCGAGGACAGGTCGGCGAGTATCTGGTCCGTCGATGTGCGCCATTGCTTGATATAAAAGAGCACGTCAGTATCATCGAGGGCGAGGTGTTCGGTCAAAGTTAATTTCTGTCCGCGAAGTACATTTTCGAATGGCGTATTGGGCCGGTACCAAACATCTCCACCGTTACGAAACAGCTGAAGGGCACGTCTAAGCAGCAGTTTGAGCACGGCCTCAGCTGATCGAAGCGTTCGGTGAAAATAGACCTGACGAAACATATAGTACCTCGCCTGCAGATAATCTTCGACGGCATAAATGCCCGGAGCTGAGATATAAAGATGGTCCTCGGCCTCGTTGATCTCGATCGATTTTATGATCCACTCAAGGTCGTAGATGCCGTATTTGGCACCGGTCATCAAGCTGTCTCGGAGCAAATAGTCCATTCGGTCGACATCGAGTTGTGACGATACAAGCTGAGCCAGTGCCCGCCGGCGAAAATCGCCGCGAATGATCGACGCCACGTCCGCAGCAAGATCAGGGGAGTGATCATACAACAGGCGGCCTATCGCGGTTTCGGTGCTCAATATCGAGTCGATCGAAAATTGCTCGTGATGGAAACCGAGGATCGACTCAACAACATGTGAATACGGACCGTGGCCTACGTCATGCAGAAGTGCGGCGATCCGCACTGCGGAATATTCCTCGCCGCTGATCGAATATTTCAGCCGCAAACGATCGAGTGAACGCGTTGCCAGATGCAATGCTCCAAGTGAATGCGTAAATCGTGAATGTTCTGCCGATTGATATGCAAAATACGCGAGCCCTAGCTGCCGGACACGGCGCAGCCGCTGAAATTCCGGGGTGTCGATCAGCGACACGAGCAATTGACCATCGGTCGAACCATTACCGACGCGAATAATATTGTGCACCGAATCTCGATAGATCCGCTCTCGTCCGTGTTTGCTCATAACGAATTATCCTGAGGTCTAAGCTCGAATTTAACAGGATAAGGCGAAAACTACACATCAAAATAGGTTGATGATATAATTCACTCTTCCTATCAATTTCGTTCTTATTACCTGGAGGTTGCAATGAAACCAATTTACAAACGACTACTTATGATCTCTGCCGTGTCATTATTGGCTGCCGGGGCTGTATTAGGTTCCGCGGGTACGCCCGTTGCGAGTAGTGTGCAGGGCACGGTCTACGACAAGCAGCGAAACCCTTTGCCTGACGTGGATGTCGAGATATTGAATGATCTCTATCAATCGCTCAATCGTACCAAGACCGATGCCACCGGTCGATACTACTTTGGCGGATTGAGTGACGGACGCTACACAATACGTGTCCTCGCATTCCGTTATGATCTTGCCGATCAGGACGTCCCGATCGAGATCCAAACGATGACCGTCAGAGGCACCGAGGAGTTTCGACCATAGTCCAGGATTTTTCCTTCAGCCGAAGAAAGGCGGGCTTAAGGAGTCGGAAATGGGTGTTGTGTTCGCGCAGGATATTCCAAAGGCCGCCAAGGATTCATATGATCAGGCATTGAAGGATTTTGCAAGTAAACGCGATTCGGAAGCTTTTCAAGGAATAAAGAAAGCCCTTGAGCTATTTCCAAACTACTACAATGCTCTTCATCGTTTCGGAACGGAGTTATTTGTGAGAAAACAGTATCTCGAGTCTGCCGGAGTATTTTTGAAGGCAGTCGAGATCAATCCGAAAAGTGCAACATCCTTTTATTATCTTGGTTATGACTTTTACAATCTTGGCGACAAGTACAATAAGGCTGCGAGGACCGCGACTAAAGAGGCCCTTTCGATGGCTCCCGGATCGCTGCAGGTACTGATGCTTATGGGCAAGATCGAGCGGCGTGACAGCAATTTTGCCGACGCGGAAACTCATTATCTGCTTGCTAAAAAGCTCTCAGCGTCCAAGGTGCCGGAGATCCATAAGGAACTTGCCCAGCTATATGCAAACGATATGAAGAAATATGGCGAGGCCGCGGCGGAACTTGAACTTTACCTCAAAACAAGCGGAGCTACGGGTGAAGATGAAAAGAAGACCAAAAAGCTGATCGCGGATCTTAGAGCTAAATCAAAGCCTTCGAATTGATATTGTTTCAGATCTGACCGGTATAAGAGGCTGTCTGGCAAGACAGCCTCTTTTTTATGCCCAGGAAGGATCATCCCCGCTCCGAGAGTTTCCGATCGTTCTTCTCGCAAGACCTCCCCAACTTCTCATCGGATACGAATGACCGGCGGAGTGTTGAAACCCCGTATTTGTCATAATTCTTCAAGTGAACCGAGTTTGAGCTGTATCAGGATCGCTGCAACATCAACGAATATCTTTCCGATAGCTTGCTCAATGCAGTGTGCGATATCTGCCTAAGGGGTTCCGGAGATATGCTCAGTTCCGGGTAACGCTTAGCTAATCATATTGCCGGAGCAGGACATCTGTCGACGACCTTGAGTCCGGTCAATATGGATATGCATGTCGGGAAATAAAAGGGCCTGTCCGTTGCCGGACAGGCCCAAAGCGTTTCTTAAACTATAATTTAGAAGTAGAAACGGAATCCAAAGCGGACGTCACGTCCAGCCTGGAATGAATTAGGCTGACCGTACGTGTTGAGCGTACGGTTGGCTTGAGGTGTCTGGACAAGGGCTCCAGCCGGTTGACCAAACGGTGTAACGGTCGTGCCAATATTATTATTGTTGATATAATTCAGCACAAACTGGCTAATACCAGTACCGTTGAATATTGTCTGGAATACCTGAAGTTCACCCTGACATGTGGTGCAGCCGCCAAGGACCAGCGCCGTCGAAGGATTACCAGCATTGGGGTTGCTGGCACTCGCTACGCCGCCCGTAATAGCAGTACCACCAGCAAAGTTTACTCCGCTAATGTTATTCTGTACTCCAAGTACATTACTCTCATTAAACAAGTTGCGGATATCGACAAATCCTTCGATCGAGAAGCGGTTGTCGCGTCCGAACTTGTAGCGATGATTGACACCGAGGTCGGTTTCAGTAAACATCTCTGTTCGGCCGAGATCGCCGCGTCCGGTAAGGATGGTGGTTCCCAGACTGTACAGATTGTAGATCGTGGTCAATGGCGTACCCGACTGGAAGGTCGTGAAAGCATTGACGCTGGTGCGGTTGACACCGTTGTTCTTCCAATCAAATGAATAACCGCCGTATGCCTTGACGACATGCGTACGATCTGTTGCAAGAAGTCCGTCATCCGGATCACCGTCAGCGGTGAAGCCGAGGGGCGGAAGGTCGAAGTAACGGTTTACGTTCGGGCTGTTACGTCCGCCTTCGTCAGTACTTGCCAAACCTGAGTAGTTACCGAATAGACGGCTCCAGGTGTAGTTAATATTGAAGAAGTAGTTAGTAGCACGTTTGTCCAAACGAACTTCGATAGCATCGTATTTACGATTAGCTTTCGTGCAAGGATAGTTGCCCTGACGCGAAATTTCGCAAACCAAGCCGAGGCCCGGGTTTCCGATGATGTATGCTTCCGAACCCTGATCGTTGAAAACGCCTACGTCTTCGATAGCACGGTCAACGTTCTTGTGTGTGTAACGACCGGCAAGAACAAAGTTCTGGCCAAGACTACGCTCAAGACCGAAGGTGTAGAGGTAGTTGTAGCCGCGAGCCGGCGTGAGGTCAAAGAAATCACGACGGAAGAAATCGCCGCCGAACGAACCGCGGGGCAGTTCATACTTGAAGCGGTCATAGAACCAACCATAGTTAGCAATCAATTTGGTCTTGCCATCACCGGTCAGGTCAAATGCACCACCGATACGGGGTGAGATCTTGTCGCCCCAACCAAAGGTGATCGCCTGCGAAGTTGCAGCCGGGCCAAAACTCGGGACAGATTCGTTTTCGATACGGACACCGAGGTTCAGCGTCAAGCGGCTGTTAACCTGCCAGCTGTCCTGAACGAACAAGCCGTGGTTGTCGCTGCTTGCTTCACCAACTGTGCCGAAACGGGTCATCAGACCAGATCCGAGTACACAGCTAGGTCGGCGGAGCAGGTGCGGTCGGGCAAAGCGGTCCTGACGGGGTTGCTCACCGTCAAGGTGCGTTGACCAAACGGGCCATAGAACAACTGAATGAGGCCGAGGTCCGCGTATCCGCGATCAACGGTATTGAACAAGCGGTTCAACTGGTAACCGAATTTGATATTGTGACGTCCGCCGGCATTTAAGCCAACAAATCCGGCATCAGCATCAAATGTGGTACGGGTCGAAACGTCGTAGCTGACCTGTGAGTTATTAGCAACGTTCTGGAAACCTTGGGTGCAACCGGTCAAAGCGGCGGTAGCAGGTCCGGAAACCTGAGAGCAAAGCACTCGGGTCATACGCGGAACCGAGTATGATCCAAGTTTCTCATTCAGGAAGCTTCGGCCGAAGCGGAAGTTCAGGATCGCCCAGTTGGTCGGATTCCAGGTTGCGCCTGGAGTTGAACGCGTTGGCGTTCTGACGTCCGCCCTGCTGACCTATAAAGGTCGGGGCCGACAAGCGTTCCAATGGTGCCGCCGTAATTGACGGGTGCCGGAGCGCCGTTAAGGCCTTCGGTCGTTCCCGGGAAGCAGGCCGTCCTGAACCGTCGGGTTGTAAAGGAATGTTGCAAACATGCGAAGTCTCTTGAACGGCTGTGCATCCAAACGACCAAACATATTCTCCTGACGGGTATTGTTCTGATAGCGAACGGTACCTGCAGGAGCGACCGCACGCGTCGCAGGGTTAAGTTGCTGCTGCGGATCGGTTGTGATGAAATACGTAATGTCACGTGTTACATCATCGATCTGCGGTGCATACGAACCAGAGAACCAAAGTTTGCCTTTGGCGATCGGGCCGCTGAACGAAGCAGTCGGGTAGAAAGAAGTTCCGCCGTCATTGGGCGGCTGGAAATAGGTCGTTGCACCGGCCGTGTTCGAGACACCGCCGACGTTGAACGAACCCAGGATCGCACGACGGTCACCCTGAATTTTGCAACTCGGAAGGACGAACCGAACGATCCACGCCATTTGTCATTACCACCAGAGGTGACAACGTTGACGATACCACCGGTAGCTCCGCCGTATTCAGCTTCGTAACCGGTCGATTTTACCTGTACTTCCTGAACCATTTCGAAAGGAATGCTGAAGTTCCCGTCGAGTGAACCGGTACGGAAGTTAGTAACTTCCCTGTCCATCGATGATGAACACGTTTTCCGATCCGCTGGTTGTCAATCTGAAATCCGCCGAGTTCCGGACGGACATTCGGAGCGATCTTGAGCAACGAAGCAAAAGTAACGCCTGCAGGAAGATCTTCGATGATGCGTTTGGTGATGGTCGTGTCAACCTTGGTATTGCCAAGATCGATACTAACAGCCGAGTCAGATGTGACTTCGACCGTAACCTCACCAGCACCGACTTCGAGTTTCGGGCTTACGTTGGTCGTTTTGTCGACCGAAACCTGGATCTCCTGGGTGGTTCGCTTAAAGTTTGTCGCCGTCGAGGTCATGGTGTATGAGCCCGGAGCGATCTGTGAAAATTGAAAGAAGCCGTCATCTCTCGATGTGGTCGTCGCAGAAAAACCAGAGGTTGATCCCGATGCCCTTAACGTCACCGTTGCGCGGCTACGACGGCACCATTCGGGCCAGTTACGGTTCCTTCAACATTACCCGTGGTCTTTTGGCCGAATGCAATTGCCGTGAAGCAAAAGACCAGCGAAAGAGCTGCGGTAATAAATTTGAAGTTCTTGTTCATTTTTATCTCCTAAAAAATTAGAGTCGTGAAGTTAAATACATAAGCGAATCGATCAAACCATTTTAAAATACTCAACCGATGCAAAATACACCTTACTTAATGCAATTCTGAAGCCATTGGAAACCATTGCGGTGTTGGATGTTAAAGTGTTGAAAACAAATGACTTGTCGTCAGGGTTACCTGCGGGATGATGAGCGAATTTCAATGCGGGATTTCAATTTATCGTAATATATTCACGAATTTGGATTTTTCGAATCAAAATTGGATCAAATGCCATTTTTCCCTTTTTGTCCTCATAATGGGCTGCGGCTTCTCGGCCGCCACTTCGATCGGAATTCGTTCAACTATCCTGAGTCCGGCTGTTTCAAGAGCTTTCAATTTGTCGGGATTGTTAGAGATCACGCGGACCTTGCATAATCCAAGATCGAACAAGATCTCGGCACACTGCTGATAATCTCGGCTGTCCACTGCGAATCCGAGCTGCTCATTGGCCTCGACAGTATCGGCACCTTCGTCCTGCAGTGGGTAGGCCCGATCTTGTTTATGATGCCGATGCCGCGGCCTTCCTGCCGTTGGATAGACGATAGCTCCAAGGCCTTCGGCCCTCGATCATTTCCATCGCCTTGTGAAGCTGCGGGCAGCAATCGCATTTGGATCGATCCGAAGACGTCACCCGTCAGACACTGCGAGTGAATACGTACAAGAGTCGGCACGTCTGCCTCCATCTCGCCCTTTATAAATGACAACAAACTCCTCATCGCTGGTGAGCGAGCGGTAACCGGTGATGTTGAACCGCCGATCTGCGTTGGCAGTTTGGCAGTACACGTCCGACAGTGACTATGCGGGAGGCCCCGGCAATCGGGACTGCTTTCAGGTTGACCGGAGCTTTCAGCATCTTTTCCCTATTGCTGGATTATAAACTTTAACGCGAACAAAACTTATAAACAACAATTCTCTTCAAAGCGGATCGAATTTTCGATCGTATCGACCATGCCGCCTCTATCCGGATCAATGCCCGAAACTAGTTTCGCACGGCGTACTATTCCTCGCTCTCACGGGAAAAATTGGCCAAAACTTTAATATCTTGTCCCGCAGTTGTCCCGCTCATGTCGGGGACAGGAAGTAACTGAAAACAATAGAGTTGCAGTGTTTGACCGTGAAATTTTCGCCAAAATCTGAAAAAATCTCCGCGGATCAAAAAGCTAAACTGCTGGAAACAGTAGGCTTAACAATTTCGGCTGGCGAAGTCTCTTGGGACAAGTTTTCCTGACCTCCTTTGCTCAAGACCACCTATTTTTCAAAGATCACGCATCTTTCTCTGCGATAATTTTGAGGCCAATAAGAAGTATATCATAGATAGCGAGGCGTTCCGTATATGCAATTATTCAAGCTCAGATGCATATAGTAGGCGCAATTTCTTTGAGCGGTGAGAATTGCCGATTCCCGGACGTGAAGCAAGTCGATCAAATATAGAAATCTAAGAAGCTGCCGGGAAAGCGAATTTCCGGCAGCCTCGTAATCCATCGGATGGCGATCTCTATTTGTCGTCTTTCATTTCGTCTTCAGAAGCTTCCTTACTATTATCAGGTTCCTGATGAGCGAATACGACTGAGTCGGCAGATCCGAATATCCGTTGGAGAGTATTCCGCCCAATACTTCTGAAACTTTTTGCTGGTGCGCGGTCGGAGACGAGCAGGGCACTGTTGTCGTTTTCGGCAAATGCGAGGTCGAGCCGGACAAGTTCGGAGGTGATGTGCCGGCAATAATTGGCAATCGGCAAGGTGGTGGATAAATCGGCGCGGTTTCGCGTCCGTGATGTTGCCCTTGGCAAATGCACTGGAGAGTGTCCTGATCGAGATGGCTAACAGTTGCTTCGTTCGACGAGCGTCCGCGAAGGAAACCGCCAAGCAACACCTGGAACCTTCTCGTCCGTATTGTTGATCTTTCCTGTGTTTCCCATCTCAATTATGAACCTCCCCGGAATACTTCTGACGCAGATCGTAAAACTTTTTGCGTAAGTATTTTGTATGTGGCTTGACTCCTTAAACCAGACGAGCGTGAGTGATCATTTTGCCGTCAAGTTTCGATAAACATCGCCGCTGGAAAGGTCTTGTGTTGTACAAGGCCAAGACAGATCTCGATCTCCTCCTTGAGATTGTGAACATTGGTAAGTCGTCGCGGAAAAGTTGCAGCACTTTGGCATAACTTTTCGAGCCAACTCATTACTATTGATTCGGTGGGATCTGGCCTGCGGCTGGTCGCGAGTTGCAGATTTGTTGGAACCATTCGCGGAGTTAAGCGAGTTTCGTTTTCAACCAGTCGCGAGATCTCCTCAGCCTTAGACTACCGACGTGGTAGTACATCAGCAAGATCGTCCGTGATCGGTCGAGTGAGTTGTGGAAAAAGCGTTGTTGAGAGACGACACCGTGGCGGTTCGGTAGCGATTGGACGACTATCTCTTCGAAAAACGGCATCTTCGCCGCCGGATGGTGGAGCCAAAATTGGCGTGAGCGGCACCTTCACCGATCGTTCCGGTCGCTTCGTTGAACGGAAACTTCGTCGGGCTAGCACGAGGAGATCGACGACTGAATGCCATATTACTGTCCGACCCAACCGCGAAGAGAGCCACGGCCGCTGTAGGTTGCAAATTTTGAGACGCGTTCACCGTCAACCACGCGTGTCCCAGTATAATTCGGGACGTAAACACTGTCGATAACTTCCTGAGCGTCGATGTCGGTCTTGGCGAGGTGACGGGCGACGCGTTCCATGTAGGACCGGTGCTGATCAAATTCCCAATTATGACGTTCATTGCGAACGAGCAGGCGAGAGCCATAAAACAGATCGTCTGCCTGGACCCGACCGGAGAAATTTCGGAAGGTCTGATTCTGTAACGGGCTCTGGACGAGGCGGCAAAGAGATATTTCGCGGCGTTCGTTTAGCGACGCGTTGAATGTGTTTAGCTCGAAACACCAAAATTAGGCTCATTTTCGTAGCAACCGGCGTAAATACCGGCGATCATCGAATCGGCTAATTTTTTTGAGGAGAATCATTCATCGGTTGAGAGTGAGCAAATTTATTTGCCCGTAATTATAAACAAATTTGAATGAGCAGCCTAATTAAAAAGTTCACCCTTCGTGTTCCATTTTCGACACCCAGCGGCGGCGTCTGAAATCCGGGAGCTGGAGCAGCTTCTCGTCGGAATACTGCAATTGGTATAGACGCCAATAGTGGCCCTTGGTTTGCTAACAGTTCATTATGCGTACCGATCTCGCGGAGTTCGCCGTGATGCAGAGAACGATGATGCGGTCGCATTTTTGATCGTCGAAAGACGGTGAGCGATAACTGAGACGTTCGACCTTCCACGCGTTCGACGGCGCGTTGGATAAGCTGTTCGGTCTCGGTACGATCGAGCTGGTGCTTCGTCCGGGATCATTATCGTTTGATCGAAGGCGAGTGCACGGGCGAATGAGATCAATTGCTTCTGCTCGACTGACATAGCCGGCACCGCGTTCACGAACCTCTGTGGAAGGCAGCCGCCGTCCAGCTTTTTAATGAAATTCGTCGGCCCGCACTTTTCGCTACCCACCGGACGCGTTCCAATACCGATCTCATCATTGCCGGAGTTTGATGTTATTTTCGATCGTCCCGCTAAACAGAAAGACGTCCTGCAAAACGACCGCAAAGATCGAACGCAGGTCGTGAAGATCCCACTTCGTGGATATCGACACTATCGAGCAGGATCGATCCTCTTCTGAATGTCGTAAAACCGCATCAGCAGATTGCGACCGTCGATTTGCCTGAACCTGTATGGCCCACAAGAGCAATACTTTCACCAGAGATCGACCTTGAACGAAATATCCTTATGGACCCAATCTTCTTCTTT